>JBGPVY010000207.1:0-5466 GCA_041491905.1 Nitrospiraceae bacterium
CAGAGCAAGAACTCCAACGGGCGAAGAACCAGGTCGAAGCCACCCATGTCTTCGAACAGGACTCCAACTTCCGGCATGCCATGTTGCTCGGACAGGCTGAATCCGTCGGCGCTGGGTGGCAGAAAATCGATCAGTTTGTCGAACGGATCCGGGCGGTGACGACCAAAGATATTCAGCGTGTCGCACGCCAATACTTGACAGAAGACAATCGGACCGTCGGCACGTTGATTCCCGTGCCTCCCAAACAACCAGAGCCGCCCTCCACCGCCGCACAACAGGGAAGGCCCTAATCATGCCGATGACGACACGACACCCTATCATCGCGCCTGGACGACAGGCGATTCTGATCCTCGTGATGGGATGCTGTGCCTTCCTCCTCTTAGCAAGCGGTCCCAGTGTGGCGGCAGAGATCGCACCGACGAAATTCGTGACTGCAAACGGCATCACGGTACTCGTCCTTGAGCAACATTTCCTCCCCATCGTTGAGATCCACGCGCTGATCAAGACCGGCTCTGCGCAAGATCCTCCCGACAAGGCAGGACTCGCGAACCTCGTCGCCAGTCTCCTGGACGAAGGAACGACCACGCGCACGTCAAAACAGCAGGCGGAGCAAATCGATTTCGTCGGCGGGGCCCTGGAAGCCAAAGCCTCAGAGGATTTCACCACCGCCTCCACCCGCGTACTCAAGAAAGACATCGACCTCGGCTTTACCCTGCTCGCGGACATGCTGCAGCACCCCGCGTTTTATAAGCAGGAGTTCGAACGGATTCGCACCCAACTCCTGGGCGAGATGGCGAGCGACAACGACGACCCGGGCCATATCGCCATGAAGGCGTTCAATCAACTCGTCTTCCACGGACACCCCTACCGTTGGCCCGTCAATGGAACGGAGGAGACGCTCAACAGGATCACCCTGGCCGACGTGCAGGCCTTCTATGGACGGGAATACTCCCCTTCCCAAGTCATCCTGACCATCGTCGGCGATATCACGCTTGAGCAAGCCACTGCACTGGTACAAACCCATTTTGAGACCTGGAAAAAAGGGACGGTGACAGCACGGAGTACGAAGAAGCCCTCGCCGGTCGAACGGAGAACGGTCCAACTCATCGAGAAGGATCTCACCCAATCCACCATTGTGCTTGGTCATGGGGGCCTTCCGCGCGCGCACCCGGATTTCTATTCAGTCACGGTGATGAATTACATCCTGGGAGCCGGTGGATTTTCCTCCCGCTTGATGGATTCGATTCGCGACAAGCAAGGGTTGGCCTATGGGATCATGAGCCACTTCGACGCCCGGCTGATGCCTGGTTCATTCTGGGTCAACCTCCAAACCAAAACGGAGACGACGAATCAAGCCATCACCGGCGTCCTGTCCGAAATCAAATCCATTCGTGACGCACCCGTGTCCGACCAGGAGTTGGCCGAGGCCAAATCATTCTTGATGGGCAGCTTCCCACTACGATTTGATTCCACGGCGAAACTCGCGCAAGTGCTCGCCCAAGTGGAGTTCTATGGCCTGGGATTCGAATATTTTTCGGACTACCCAAAATGGATAGACCACGTCACGAAGGAAGACGTACAGCGCGTTGCCAAACAATACCTGGACCCCAAACGATACGCCTTAGTGGTGGTGGGCAACATTGCCAAAGCGAAGGTCAAGCACTAGGCAACAGTGTAGCAACTCGAAGGTCAGGAATATCCATGATGACCGAATCCCTCCACGGCAGACTCAATACACTCCGCCAGGTCATCTCGGACATGCAGTCCGTCCTGGTCGCCTTCTCCGGCGGGATTGACAGCACTGTCGTCCTGAAAATCGCCCATGAACAACTCGGTGAACACGCGCTGGCCGTTACCGCTGTCTCACCGACGTTTCCCACGATCGAACTCGACGGCGCGAAGCAGGTCGCCTCAGAGATCGGCGCGCGGCATGAACTGGTCCACACCGATCAACTCGATATTCCAGCCTTCGTACAGAACGATGCAGCCCGCTGCTTCCATTGCAAGACCGATCTCTATCAATTGCTGGACGGACTGCGCGAACCACGCGCGAGCCAGTGGATTGTGGACGGGACGAATCTCGACGATCTCGGGGACGATCGACCAGGAATCAGAGCCGCACGCGAGTGGGGGATTCGAAGCCCGCTGGTCGAAGCCTCCCTTTCGAAGTCCGATGTGCGGGCAGTCGCCCAGGCTTTGGGACTCTCAAATTGGGATAAGCCGGCAGCCGCCTGCCTCTCTTCCAGAATTCCTCGCGGCATTCCGATCACGATCGAAAGTCTCCGTCGCGTTGAGCAGGCTGAAGAAATTCTACAGGCTGAGGGATTTCGCCATGTGCGTGTACGGGAGCACGGAGAGGTGGCGCGAATCGAGGTCGGGGCAGAGGAGTTCTCTCGGCTGAATCAGCCGGACCTGCGCGCGCACATCAGCGCCCGCCTCCGCAAGGCCGGGTTTCGCTTCGTCTGTGTAGATTTGGAAGGATACAGACCGGGCGGGATCAGCCTGGGCTGACCCCGCCCGGTCCAAGAATTATCGTTGGTAGGATTTTGACAGCGCCTCGAGCGCCTCGTCTGCGAATTTTCGGTGGTCCGCATCATTCAGACTTCGCTGCACGACTTTCTCCGCAACCATCAGGGCCAAATCGGTGGTTTGGGCGCGAATATCCTGAATCGCCTTGCGACGCTCATGATCGATTTCACGCGTCGCATCGCCCTTGATCCGCTCGGCTTCGGTCGTCATCCGCTGCTCATTTTCCTCCATAATCCGCTGCGCCCGTTCCTTTGCGACAGCCAGAATTCCTTCTGCTTCTTTCGCAGCGGTGTTCAGCTTAGCCTCGTACTCCTTGAGTTTCCGTTCGGCCTCTGACCGGTGACGCTCGGCTTGATCAAGACTGTCCTTAATTTTCTTTTCCCGTTCTTCCAACGCACTCAAGATGCCGGGGAAGGCAAACTTGTAGAGCACGAAGAGAAGAATCCCGAACGACAGGACTTCCCAAAATATCAGGGAAGAAAAAAAGTGAGATTCAAACTGCGGCATAACCACCTTCGGTGTAGTGCTGAGTGTTGAGTGCTGAGTTATGAATTTCCGCCAACTCTACACTCAGAACTTTCAACTCAGAATTTTGCAAGTTCACTTGCGGAGGCCCATGATGATGAAGGCAATGACCAGGCCGTACAGCGCGATGGCTTCCACCAGCGCGAACCCGATCCACATATATTTTCCGACGCGGGCCTCTGCTTCCGGCTGGCGCGCCACTGCTTCAATCATCTTCCCGAAGATGTAGCCGATCCCCACGCCGGCTCCGGCAAACCCTGCCGCCGCCAACCCCATGCCCAACAATGCTGCTGCTGCTGAATCCATTGTGTCCTACTCCTCCCTTGTCTGAACTCGCACGCGCTAGTGCGCGTGCTCATCATGGCCGTGCAAATGGAATGCGTCTCCCAAATAGACGCAGGTCAACACGGTAAAAATATAGGCTTGAATGAACGCGATACCGACTTCCAGTCCGTTCATCGCGATCGTAAACGCAAAGGGCAACCACCCGATCAACAATCCGCCGCTAATGGCCAGACCAAACAGGACCCCGAGAATCACGTGGCCGGCCGTCATATTCGCAAATAACCGAACGGCCAGCGAAATGGGCCGCGCTAATTGGCTGATCAACTCGATCGGTACCATCAACGGCAGCAGCCAGGCTGGCGTACCTGGCGGAACGAGAATGCCCAGGAACTTAACCCCATGTAACAAAAATCCCATGACCAGGCTGAGCCCATACACCAGGCAGGCGAACACGGCTGTCACAATAATCTGACTCGTCACGGTGTAGCTGCCGGGGATCAACCCGATAAGATTACAGAAGAGAATGAAAAGAAACAGAGTGGCGATGAGAGGGAAAAATCGCATCCCCTCTTTGCCCATCGTATCCATGATGATGGTGCGAATGAAATCCACCAGTATCTCCGCCATGCTCTGCAACTTGCCGGGCACCAGTTTGCGTGCCGATCCTGCCATCACCATGAGCACCGCCACCAGGGAGACGACCACCCACATGATCACGACGGCTTTATTAATGGAAATATCCAATCCGCCAAGTGAAATCGGTATCCAGTTGTGAAGCTCGAACGGATGAAGCGGACTTTCTTCCATGGCGCTGTCGTACTTTCTCTATTTGAAAGGGCTTATGTCTTCGGCCACCGTTGCGCTGACCGGTACGCATTCCTGATCCCGGTCACGACGCCTAATACCAACCCTCCGGCCATCCCCCAGGGAGTGGAGCCGAAGAGGTATGTGTCACACACCCAACCCAACCCTCCTCCGACAATCAGCGCAGCGAGCAGATCGGTTGCGATCCGGACCGCTTGGCCAAGACCCGCGTACAATGGATCTTGTGAAGGGGGCATGTCGTACCCACGGAGGAGAGTGCAATGCAGCCCATAACGCAAAGACTCTGCCGATGGCGAGCGCGCAATTCAAGCAGAATCATCCTAAATTTGTCAAGCCGACCATGCGCTGTGACACAGCCGAAACAGTGGGGTATAGTGAGTGGCGCGTATGTGTAGAGCGATACACGTTCACCCATGACTCGTTTCTCCCAGCCATCATTCCTGATCGGTCCCCCGCAACCCCTGGTCCTCACGATGGACGGCCAAGGGAGGACACCCTTTGAGCTGTACCGCCTGATTGCGTCTCCCACGCAACCATCATTCCTACTCGACAGTGGGAAGGGGACAAGCGTCGAGGGCCACTATTCCTTTCTAGGGAGTAGCCCCTTCTCGGTGCTGACTGGGCGACAAGGACTGGCCTCCCTTCGGACCCACGAAGGACGCGAGTGTTCGTCGATAGGTCCCTTCGGAAGCCTCTGTCGACTATTCGCCGGTCCCCAGATCGAGACTCCCCCAGGCCTGCCCCCTTTTTGGGGCGGAGCCGTCGGCTACCTCAGCTACGACCTCGTGCGCGACTTTGAAACGCTTCCTTCCATTGCTACGGACGATCTGCTGCTCCCCGAGCTGCAATTCGGTCTGTATGACATCGTCACCGCCGTCGATCATCAGACCGACCGCGTGCAGATTATCTTTTGTCCACCCATGGAACGGTTTTTGGGAGAGCCACGAGAGAAACTCTATCGCGAGGGCTTAGACCGGCTGGCCGAGTGGGAGGCCAGGTTGAGCGGAAGGCCCGCTCCCCTCAAGAATCTCCCCTCCCTCGATCAGATGGCTTTTCACCCGGACCAAACGCGGAATGCCTACCTCGATCGAGTCCGGAGCTGCCAGGAGTACATTGCGGCAGGAGACATCTACCAGGCCAATCTGTCGCATCGATTCACCCTGCAACCTCCCAGCGCTTACAACGATGGCGCGGATCGACAGCCCTATGAGCAGGAACTCTATCGACGTCTCCAAGCCGTTAACCCCTCGCCTTTCTCAGGGCTCATACACTTCGACGATGTCACGTTGATCAGCTCCTCGC
>JBGPVY010000105.1:0-9045 GCA_041491905.1 Nitrospiraceae bacterium
CCTCTCCCGCCGGCACCGGACGCACTGATCAACGTGAGCAGCAACAGGGTGATCCCACCGGTAATCAGGGCAGGCACCAGCCAAGGCGCAAGCAATACGGAGAGCCCTGTGCCGGCGACCGGACCGAGGAGGCGATGGACGTTCATGAGGCCCAACCCGACGATTAATCCAACAATCACCGCCACCACGACCTGACCCATGACATCGCTGTCCAGCCCATGAGCCGTCTTGTCGGAGGCCTGATAGGTTCCCTCAATCGTCTTCAGAATCGCGTCGACCCCGGCGGCCACCCCGCCCGGTGCATCACCGGCACGAAACCGCGGGACGATCTCACTTCTGATAATCTGCGCCGATCGTGCATCGGTCAATACGCCTTCCAACCCATAGCCGACTTCAATACGAATCTTGCGTTCCTTCATGGCCACCAAGAGCAGGACTCCGTTGTCGGTTCCTTTCTGACCCAGCTTCCACGTCGTCGCAACACGGTGGGAGAAGGATTCGAGCGGTTCCTCTTCGAGGGACGGAAGCACGAGCACCGTGACTTGGTTGCTGGTGGTCTCTTCGTGCGCTTTGAGTCGCGCGGTGAGTGATTCGACCGTGTTGGGTGGCAATACGTGGGCGAGATCGACGACGCGCCCCGTGAGTGGCGGCACGTCGAGCGCGAAGGAAAGAGCGGTTAAGGCTGAGGCTAAGGATAAGACGCAGGCGAGGGTGAAGCTGAACGTCTGCTTTCGAGCTTTGCCCCTCAACCTGAACCTCAGCCTCGACCTAGAATTTCACTTCTGGCGGTCTAGCCACAGCCTTTTCATCCGCCACGGTAAAGTTCGGCTTCTCTTCCATATGGAGGAGGAACTTGGCCGTCAGGTTCGTGGGGAAATAGCGGACGCCTTTGTTGTACTCCGCCACTTTCTCGATGTAGCGCTTGCGCGCGACGGCAATGCGATTCTCTGTCCCTTCGAGTTGACTCTGGAGATCACGAAAGTTCTGGTCGGCTTTCAGATTAGGGTAATTCTCTGCAATAGCGATGAGGCGGCCCAACGCCGACGTCAATCCGGCTTGTGCTTTCTGAAATTGTTCGAACGCCGCGGGATCTTTCAACGTTTCAGGCGTCACTTGAATCCCGGTGGCTTGCGCACGCGCCTGCACAACCATTTCGAGCGTATCCTTCTCATGCGCGGCATAGCCTTTGACGGTGGCAATCAGGTTCGGGATCAGATCAGCCCGCCGCTGGTACTGATTGACCACTTCGCTCCAAGCGGCCTTGGTGTCTTCATCTAATCCCTGGAGATCGTTGTAGCCGCACCCTGAGAGTCCTACGAACAGAACCGTGATGGCAATGGTAGCGAATACCGAGATGCGACTGCCCATGGCGATCCTCCTTCTCGCCTGCGCCAGTCTATAGCGCAGGGTGTCGTTCATGCTATCATGAGCATAATCATTATGATACGGAGGCAAGACCGTCCGATGTCGCTTGAACCCTCTTCACATTTGCCCGGCGGGTTTCAGATCAAGCACCGCGCCCTCGGCATCTACCAGGGGAGTGCGATTGAACTGGCATTTTGGCATCCCTCATCTGAGATGCCGGAATATGGGCTGTGCCGGTTCGCCACGAAGGAGAAGGCTGAATCGTATCGTACGTACCTCTGTTCCCCTGCCTGCCCGGAGCCGCTCAATGAGCACGACCTCACCATTGAACCCTACGATCTCGCCGCACACCAGGAACTGGTCAACAACCATCCGCTTCCTTCTGCCTGGGAAACTCCGATCTAGCAGGGTGCTGAAAAAGTCCGCCAGCGTCGTTCTCGCATCGTTCAGACCCTCAACGTACCCCAAGGGTACGCTTCGGCCCTTCACTCGCTGCGGCCTTGCTGAACGGCCTTTTTGAGCACCTGCAACTCGCGTCGAACCCTATTCTGTTGACGATGGTATGGCGAGGCAAGGGATTCGCCGGCCTGATTAGGCGGCGACACCGGCGTTGAGCGTGGATTTGTCCGGCTGATCCGATGTCTGGGCCTGGACAAAGGCAAGCAGGCGCTTGTTCTCTTGGGCGGCTCGAAGGAACTTGAAGGCGATGCCACGAGCGCTCACGGAACGGACCATCGCGGCCACTTCAAGAGGGAGTTCACCTTCACTAATCGACAATTGCAGATAGAAGATGTCGTTCATATGGACCTGGGTCTCGCTCTTGATGATACAACCGCCCATCGAGAGATCGAGCACCGTTCCCTCACCGCGGACCTTGCCCCCGGAGAACGAGAGATAGAGTCGCACGGGAATCCGGAGGTGTTCGCGGCGATCGATCGGATGCGTGGAATGGTCCAGCCAAAGGTGTGACGCCAGAAAACGGTGACTGCACGATGGACAGCGGAATGGCGCCACGAAGAGGAAGGAGGCGAGGTGCTCGCGTGGCGACTGCGGTTGACACCGCAAGAGGCCGTCCTTCTGGCACCGCGGACAGCTCAGGATGCGCCCCATGTCATCTGTTCCTTCTAACAGGCTGCGGAAAAGCTATTGTGGCACGACAAAAATTCAATGGTCCGCAGGTCTGGGGCAAAATGGGAGAATACCCAGCAAGATGCTTACATATGACGGTCGTTGGCGATACCGATCGGGTCTTGCTGCCTCACATCGGCAACAAGGCAAGTCTCCTTTACTGGGAAGTCTGCGAGCTCGACACCCGTGGAGTGATCCGCCTGACTTGCGGCTCAACCTGGCCGAACGCGTTCGCTCCGGCGATAATCGAATCAAGAGCCATGACACAGTTCCGCCCACCTTCCTTGGCGGCATAGAGAGCTTTGTCCGCGTAATCGATCAGCTCCAAAGGCGTCCGCACTCCAACCGCCGTAGATGAAATGCCGCAACTCATTGTGATCACCAAGCGGGATGCCATTCGCATCCTGACACCAGCCTCTGTTTCGACACGAATCCGAAGACGTTCCGCCAGGTTAGCGGCTTCAGCCAGCGCGGTGCGCGGAAACAGCAAACAGAATTCCTCCCCCCCATAGCGGCCGATGATGTCCATCAACCGTAGCCCGGTGCTCAGGCAGTTGGCTACCGCTTGGATGGCTTGATCCCCTACCCCATGTCCAAATTGGTCGTTAATGCGTTTAAATTTGTCGATGTCCACCATCAGGCAGCTCAGTTCGATGCCATGTTTGCGGCTCTCGGCCAACGCCGTCTCAAATTGCGCGTAAAAGGCGCGACGGTTGAGGCAGCCGGTGAGTGGATCTCGAGACGCGAGACGCCCCAGTTCGTCATTTTGTAGTAAAATTTCCGCTTGAGCGGCCTCAAGATCCGCCACGGTTCGCACCAAGGCCGCATTGGATTGTGTCAGTTGGTCGTTCGCGCCCTGGAGTTCTGCCGTACGTTGGTCGACCTGCTTGTTCAATTCATGCAGTTGTCCTGCCACCTCACGTGCAAGATCCCATTTTCGACAGAGTGCGGTGGCAAGCTGCAACACTTCAATGCCGTTAAACGGTTTCTGGAGGATCAACAACTTGTCGGTTCGGCCGACATGTTCTTCGATTTCGTCCCACGGTTGGTCGGAGTATGCCGTACAGATGACCACCTGTAGCTCTGCATCCGCTTCCCAGAGGTGTTCGACGGTTTCCAGACCGTCCCACCCGGGCGGCATCCTCATATCAACAAACGCCACCGCATAGGGTCGGCCTTCATTCCGTGCCAGCTGCACCAAGGTGAGAGCGGCTTGCCCCTGATCGGCGCAGTCCAGTTCGAACCGTTCGATCTCCCGCGAGGGCGGCAAATTACCGAACAACGCCGCCCGCGCTTGATCGAAACCCTCCTCCCCGGCTTTTGCTTGAAGGATTTTGCGAAAGTCCTCGTGGATGGACGTGTTGTCGTCGATCACCAAAACCCGAAGGTTTTGATTATTATTGACATCCTTGGTCATTCTTTTTTCTTTCTCCCCGCGTCGATGGGATAGCCATCGTCATTGACGATCTCCCGCCCGAGTGTCTTGTCTCCGACCATCCATGAACTCGTGCATGTCGTTGAGGAGGGCCAGGAGATCCTGCGCGCATTTCTGTATGGTCGTCGCATGCTCTCGCTGCCCAGGACTGAGCGGGCTGTCGGACAACAGATTCACCTTGCCGACCAGTTCATTTATGGGCGTGAGGATTTCATGGCTCATGATCGCCAGAAACTCTTCTTTCTGGCGGAACGCTGCCGCGGCATCGTCCTGAGGCTGGTCCTTCACAGTCTCCGCGATTTTCTGGGCGATGTTTTCTTTAAGGCGGTCGTTCGCTTCGTGCAATTCGGCCGTTCGCTGGTTCACGCAGGACGCGAGGCACTCAATCTGCAGATTGAGCGTATTCGTCAGGTTCCATTTCTTTGTGAGCGAATTTGCCAGTTGGACAACCTCGATGCTGTTGAAGGGTTTCAGCAGGATGAGCAGCTTGTCGGTGTTCCCGATTCGGCGACTCACGTCTTCCCATGGATGATCGGCATAGGCCGTGCAGATCACGATCTCGAGGTCAGGCGCGACCTGCCAGAGGTGCTCAATCGTTTCGAGGCCGTCCCATCCCGGCGGCATACGCATGTCCACGAAGGCCATCGCGTAGGGCCGGCCCTCTCGCTGAGCACTCTGGACCAGAGCGACCCCCTCTTGCCCCTGATGCGCGGACTCGAGATCGTAGTGCTCCTGTGGCGGGAGACTTGGTGTCTCTCCGAACAAGGCCACCCGCGCCTGATCGAGCAAATCAGAACCTTTCGACGGCACCAAGATCTTGCGAAAATCCTCGTGGATGGACTCGTTGTCGTCGATCACCAGAATGCGTCGATTGTCAGTCGTCTCGTTGTTCGTCATGCAGCAGCATCTGCCATGGTCAATGGGAGATCGAGCATGAAGGTGGCGCCGCGCCCTTCTCCCTCACTTTGGGCTTGTAGGGTTCCGCCAAGATTCTTGGCGGAGATTGCAGCACTGTGAAGACCAAGGCCATGTCCGGTCTTTCTCGTCGTAAAACCCTGACCAAACAAGCGTGGGAGGTTTTCAGCTGTAATGCCGCCACCGGTATCGGTTACTTCAAATCGCACGGATCCTCTGCGGTCGGTAGGCAACCCGATTCGGACCGTGAGGCAATGCGAGTTCGCCGGATATTCGACCATGGCGTTCTTGGCATTGGTGATGACATTCACCAGAATCTGGAGGACACGATGTCGATCCGTCATGATTGTCGGAACATGGGCATACTCCCGCACGACTCGGATACCGTACTTTTCTGGCTCGGGCATCCCCAACAGCAAGGCTTGCTCCATCAGGTCCTCGGTCTCTGTCGCCTCACGAACCTCCCCCGCGCGGGCGATATCCTGCTGCGCCACGACCACTTGCTTGATATGGTCGATTTTTTTCACGAGGGAGTCGATTTCGCTCTGGATGGTCTGGTGACTCCCGCTCAGGGACTCGGCAACTATGCCCAGATACGAGGGAATCAGCTTGCCCTTCGCATCTTGTGTCAGAAATGCCTGTAAATTGTCCTGATGTTCATGAAACATCGAAGCAATTCGGCAGACATCCCCCACCATCGGCTTCTTGAGGGTCTTCAGCAAAATATCAGTCGACACGTTAATGCTAGTGAGTACATTTCCGACATTGTGCAGCACGCTCGACGCCACATCCGCCATACCGGCTTGGCGTGACGCCTGCACGAGTTGCTGATGCAGTTCTTCTCTCTCTGCCTGAGCCTTTTTCCGCTCACTCATCTCGACCTGGAGGCTCGTATTCGTCGTTTCGAGTTCCTGATTCTTTTCCAGAATTTGGAAGCGGGACAACTCCAACTCGCTGTTCGCATCTCGGAGAGAAGAATGTGCTCGATCAAGGTCCGTGACATCGTTGAAGGAGACCAGGGCCCCTCTCACCGTAGACGCATCGTCCATAATCGGCACGGTATTGACAATGAACTTTCGTGAGCCACCATCGGGAAGCCCGAGGAGAAGAGACTTGCTGGCTTGGGGCTGCTTGCCCATGATTGCCTCTGTCCAGGGGTGCACCGACAACGTGTCGGATGACTCAGCAGACCTCCACGACAGGGTGCCAAGCTCGGATCCGATCAACGACGTCACCGGCCTTCCTACAGCCTGGCAGAAACCATCGTTCGCCAAGACGATAAAATCCCGCGTATCGATCATGACCACGCCTTGCGTGAGCGCATCCAGTGCAGCTTTCACGCGATTGGGAATAATGCCGGAGGGATCGAGCTGACGGAGGGTGCGTTTCATGAAGAAGAGGTAGCCGACGAATCCCGCGACACTGACAAATGCCAGGAAGCGCACCCACGGGTTCGTGAGGAACCATTGAAGACCGGATACGTTCGTTTGGCGAAACGCAACCTGGAGCATGCCCCACGGTTCGTCGCCGGAAAAGATCGGGACTTGGAAAAAGTCAAGGGTGGATTCTTCGCCGGACGGCTGCACCCAAACTCGCGCATGGTCGCCAACCTGCGCCACGACCGTCCCGCTTTTCAGGAGGAGCGCCAGCGACAAGACATCCGGAATCCGCTTGGCCAACGTCTCCATCGCAAATTTCACCGTCTCGATCTGTTCACGCTCGGCCAGCGCCGAGTACTGAACCGCCAACGACTCAGCCAAATCACGACGATATTCAAAGACCTGGCGATCGTGGTCTGTCACCAAATCGAAGAGCGAATCGCCCGCCATCATCACACTGACCGTAAGACTGACCAGTCCAAAACTCACCCACACTAACGGCGTCACTCGCATCATCACTTCGGTCTCCTTACGCGGCCCGTCTCTTGCTGCTTGGCTGGCTTGGCCGACGATTCCAACACCCGATCCAGACCGCGGAACTCCTTGGTCTCCCGTGCCTGTTTCTCACGCGCCTTGCAAGTAGGGTGGCGCGCGCGTCCGTGGAGGTATGACGGTGCCCTCACGCTGGCTTCATCGCCGCTTTTTTCTTCTGTCTACGTAGGATTCTCATGGCATAGGCAGGGAGTCCGTACGTTCTTTATTCTCCATAAGAATCTAGCAAGGACGGTGCCATTTCACCCAGTAAATTCTTCTTTGGTGCAGCCGAGTTACAACGCTCTTGGTAGGGAGATTCGTTAAGGGATTCGGAATGCGCCTCAGGACGATGTTTTCTGGTCTAACCCTTTGGAGGGGAGCAAGTGAGGGCCGGACGCGACCAGGAGGGCCTGGAAGGATGCTGAAAAAAGTCCGCCGGCGTGATCGGAAGGTAAAGGCAGAGACCAAGGCTCAGGTTGAGGCAGATCAGAGGGCCACGGTTAAGACTGAGGCTGAGTGAGATAGAGACGGAGGGGAAATCCGACCCGTTATCTGGACCCTGATCTGAACCTTGCCCTAAACCTTAACCTTCCTCGAAACCTCGCCCTCAGCCTGCTCGCGGGCTAGGCACCGCTTTCACGAATGAAGATGCGGGCGGTCTGCTCCCAGGCTCGCTGGGCGAAGCTGATGCGAGGGCCTTTCACCAGCACGGTCCCTCGCCCGCCATCATCACACTGACCGTAAGACTGACCAGTCCAAAACTCACCCACACTAACGGCGTCACTCGCATCATCACTTCGGTCTCCTTACGCGGCCCGTCTCTTGCTGCTTGGCCGGCTTGGCCGACGATTTCAACACCCGATCCAGACCGCGGAACTCCTTGGTCTCTTGAGCCTGTTCCTCACGCGCCTTGCGACCGTGTTTTCGACGATCTCGTTGACCCAAACCCAGCACCGGCAGAGGATCGAAGCGACGCCAGGCCGGCATCGAGACGAGAAAACTTGCCAGCAAGGACCCGCCGCGCAGAATCCACGCCACGAATCCCGCTGACAAGGCCATCCCTGAGAACGACGCCACCCGCCCCAAGAGGTGCGCCCGATGTTCACGCTCTTGCATTGATCGTTCAAGACCGTCGGCCAGCCTGGTCAAACGCTCAGCAAGTTTGTGACCCACGGCCAGCATTTTCTTGACCGGTAGCGAGAGCGGCTCCAGCGGAAGGACCGACGGCTCCTCGAGCACGATGTCCGGCTGCTCCACCCTGGCGAACTTTCGGCTCGGCATTGCCACTCGCTTCACTGGATCGTCGGTTGCGCCCACCACCGTAACCAGCACTGGTGACGGTTGTAACACAGGCTTCACAACACCGCCGGGGATCGGTCCAGGAGGGCCCGGGACTGGGACGGGGACAGGAACGGGGACGGGACCTGGGCCTGGGGGCGGGGGGGGTGGGGGAGGCGGGGGGACAAACGGCGTAACCGTGAAATTAAACGTCGTCGCCCCAATCGTGCCCCCAGCGCCATCGCTGACCGTAAAGGTGAAACTGTCGCTCGCGCTTCCGGCTCCGCTGTGGACGAACACCAGTCGTCCCGCATTAATGTCCGCTTGCGTGAAGCTTGTGATCGCCACGCCAGGGGCTGTGGTCAGTTCGAGTCGGCCATTCACGGGCGCAGTCGTCACCGTGTAGGTCAGCTGGCCCGGCGTGTTGTTCGCGTCCGTCACTTGCAATTCACCCGACGTAATGAGATCGGTCAATCCTTGGACGACCGTCGAGCCCGCGTTCGTAGTTAGACTCGGGATGCTATTGACCGGGCTCACCGTGATCGCCACCGTGTCCACATCGGTCACGGCATTGCCGTCCGTGCTCGTCACCGTCAAGGTATCCGGCCCGTTGTAGTTGAGTGTGCCTTGATAGACCAGCGTCCCCAGGGCCGCGTTAATCTGGGCCTGGGTGCCGGAGAGCGTCAGGGTCGCCGTGCCGTTGGCCCCGACCGTGATGCTGGCGCCCCCCGCCAGGTTCACCGTCACCGTCCCGTCCGCCACCCCCAGCTGCACCGTGCTCAAGTTACCGTCCACATCATTGACGCTCACCCCGCCGATCGCGAGCGCCGTATCCTCGTCGACCACCTGCCCGCCCGGCACCGTGTTCACCGGCGCATCGTTGACCGGGGTGCCGGTCATGGCCTTGACCCCGGTGATCGCCGGGGCCACGCCGTCGCTCACGCTGGTGGCGATGGTGAAGTTGCTGTTGTAGTTCAGGGCCGGAGTAAAGGTCACGCCCGCCAGCAAGGC
>JBGPVY010000326.1:0-2840 GCA_041491905.1 Nitrospiraceae bacterium
ATTCAAATCGGCAAGGGAGGTACAGGGTCTGGGTGAGGCGTCTGAAAATCTAGATTTGGAAGCCGGGTTTGGTTTTTGATGGGCCAGCCAAGTACAGATCTGCGTACTTCACGTAGTTTTCCGCCGACTCCTTAATCCACGCGAGTTCGGCTTCTGACACTGCGCGCCGAACACGGCCCGGCGATCCGAGGATCACGCTCTTCGGCGGCACAATCATGCCTTCCACTACCAGCGCACCGGCCCCCACCACCGAATCCTCTCCGATCACGGCTCCATCCATCACAATGGCCCCCATCCCGATCAGCACACGATCCTTAATCGTGCAGCCGTGGAGGATCACCCCGTGGCCGATGGTTACCTCGTTGCCGATGACCAGCGGATGGGTATCGTGGGTGACGTGGAGCATACAGAGGTCCTGCACGTTGGTCTTGTCACCGATCCTGATATGGTACACATCCCCGCGAATGACAGCATGGAACCAGACGCTGCAGTGCTCGCCTAGCACGACATCGCCGATGACCACGCCAGTCTCTTCGATAAAACAGGACGTGGGAATGGTGGGTTTGATACCTTGAAATGTGCGGATCATGCAGCGCACTGTAGGCGAATTGGCCAATGACCTGCAAGGGGGGTAGTGGGTAACCGAGCGAGACTGGCGAGACATGAAGTTCGAAGTTCTGGGTTGGAAGTTCTAAAAACCTCGAACCGTCGTCTGTCTCACCCGTCCCGCTTTTCCCGCAAGTCTCGCGCAAATAACGATTCACGCTTCACGAGGAGTGCGCTTTTAGCGCTTGCAGCAGAAGACCTCATGAATATTTTTGGTTAGATAACCGCGCTCGAACCTGTTCGATCGTGTGCAGCAATGCCTGATGAGTTCGGCATCCTGCAACGAGCTTTGCGTCGGAGACCATTACCGGCTTATAGGGCGTCACAAATCGGTCTTTCAAGCGGGCGATACGAGCCACCGACAGGTCCAACCGTTCGGGAGAAATCACCCCTGCCTTTATCGCCTGCTCCACAGCCTTGAAGGCGGCAACTTCCCGATCCCGATCTTTACAGATCAACAAGACATCGCACCCCGCCAGCACCGCACGAACCGCAGCATCTTCCACGCCATAATGGTCGATGATCGCATGCATTTCTAAATCATCCGTCAACACCACTCCGTCGTATCGCAGCTCCTGGCGCAACAAATTCGTGATGATGGTCGGCGAGAGCGTGGCCGGCAACTCTGGATCGAGGGCTCGGTAGAGCACGTGCGCGGTCATCATCGACGCAATGTTCTGCGCAACGGCACGACGGAAGGGTAGAAATTCGATGGCCTCCAATCGCCCCCGCGATGCCTCGACCACCGGAAGTTCTTTGTGAGAATCGACACTCGTATCGCCATGACCGGGAAAGTGTTTCCCGCAGGCCACGACTTTATTGTCTTGCAGCCCCGCCGCCGTCGCCAACCCCAGTTCACAGACCACATCCGGCGTGGTGCCGAACGCGCGATCGCCAATGACCGGATTGTCCGGATTACTGTTCACGTCGAGCACCGGCGCCATATTCATGTTCACGCCCACTGCCCTCAGCTCTGTGGCAGTGGTGGCCGCTGCCGCGTATGCCAATTCGCTTGAGTTACAGCGGCCCAACAGGCCGCAGGGCGGGAAAATCGTAAAACCCTTCGGCAGACGGGAGACCCGGCCGCCTTCTTGATCGATGGAGATCAACAGCGGCGAATGCGGACTGCGGGCTTGCAGGCCGTTGGTCAGGTTGACGATCTGCTCGACGGATTCTAGATTTCGCGAGAAGAGAATAACACCGCCCGGCTTGTACTCTTTGATGAACGAGGCCAGATCGGGCGTCACCGATGTGTCCAGAAACCCGACCATGAAGAGCTGCCCGATCTTTTCGCGCGAGGTCATGCGATGTCGTTCCAATGCTAGCAGGTTGCGGAAAAACTATATTGGTTGGCTAGGGCTTCGATGGTTGGCAGGTGTAGCACAGCAGGAGTACGCTCCCGCAGGATGCTCAAAAAGTCCAGACTTCTCACCCGCCCATCCCTGGCGGTTATTTCACCCGCCCGCCCTGAGTCTGCCAAGACAGACTCTTCGCCCTGGGACGCGCCTTATCCCATGCAAGGCCGCAGCTCCGAGGCTGACCCTCGTTTCACGGCTCACGTTTCACGGTTCCTGGGAGCGATGCGAGAACGAAGCTGGCGGACTTTTTCAGCATCCTGCTAGAGACTTCGATCGATCAGGTATTGCACCAGTAACCTGGTCCCAATCGCGGTGGGACCCTTCGGAATGTAGGCCCGTTCCCGCTCGCTCCAATCCGTACTGGCAATATCGAGATGCACCCACGGGCAGTCCCCCACGAACTTGCTCAGAAAGAGCGCCGCGGTGATCATGCCGCCGCCACGGCCACCGATGTTGCGCATATCGGCGACATCGCTCTTGAGCTGTTCGAAATATTCTTCCCACAAGGGCATCTCCCACACACGCTCGCCGGCCTTCTGTCCCGACTTCCTGACCTGTTCTTTGAGTGGCTGGTCGCTCCCGAACATCCCGATCGCAAATTGGCCGAGCGCCACGACGCAAGCCCCCGTGAGCGTCGCAATGTCGATCAAGGCCGCCGGTTTATAGCGCATCGCATAGGCGAGGCCATCGGCCAGGATGAGCCGGCCTTCCGCATCCGTGTTCTGCACTTCGACGGTCTTCCCCGACAGTGTCGTCACGATATCGCCCGGCTTCATCGCCCGGCCGCCCGGCATGTTTTCCGCCACGGGCAGGATACTGATGAGGCGCAGCGGAAGCTTGAGTCTGGCCGCCGCCCGAATCGAGGCCAGAACTTCG
>JBGPVY010000209.1:0-5402 GCA_041491905.1 Nitrospiraceae bacterium
CAACCAGGGTTCACATGCACTGACAATGGTAGTTGAGCAGGCCATGAAGTCTCGCATACCGGTAGTCCCCTTGGTCGTCCCTGGCAATGGCGAATTACTACCGGATACCAGACGGAGTGACCACACGTCATTCTGGGACGCAGGCTATCCAGCGGTGATGCTGACCGACACGGCGAATTTCAGAAACCCGAACTATCATCAGCCGACCGATACCATTGAGACGTTGAATTTGGACTTCATGGCCCAGGTCGCCGCCGGCGTCGCGGCTGCGGTGATGGAACTGGCAGGAAACACTCGGTGAGTATACGGATTCATTTGTTCTTCAACTCGGTTTCTAAGACATTGAGTGGTGAGCGTGGAGGGGCGGTTTGACGGAGGAGGACAATCTCGTCGGGCGTGAGTTTGTAGACTTTCAGGATCAGCTCGTCGAGTTCGCGTTCGAGGCGAAGGGCGTCGGTGCGGTTGGCCCGGAGCGCGGCCGACTCGCTTTCAAACGTCCGAGTGAGATGTTGGAGCGTAGCCGGTGAGGGGTGCTTAATCCCGGCTTTCTTCAGGACGACAAGAAACTCCTCCTGCTGCAGTTGCCAGGGTGATTCCAATACGGTGGGGACTTTGATGATCCCTGTTTCGTGAGTCACCCACTGAAGGAACGAGGCTCGCTTTTCAGCGAAGGACTTAGTCAGTTCGATGAGACGGCTGGCATTCAACTCGATTGTACTGCGCTGGCTAGGAGAAGGCTTATATATAGGAATTGATTCGAAGACGTATGTCTTCGGACGCAAGGTTTCGTCTTTTCCATGCGGCAAATGTCGCCAATTGAACCACCACATAAGTGAGGAGTTCAGGACACAGAGGACGCTGAGATCGCTGGTTGGAATGATGTAACCGGTGTCGTTGAGGTAGCATCCTTCTCGCTCAAGAGCGAACCATGAATGGAACTGAATGTCCTGGTAAACGATCTTTGGCTGCTCAAACTTGGCGTAATAATCACAGGATCGAAGTTCCCACCAGAACATCCCTTGGTCTTCTCGTTTTCGCAGCGCCTGCTCCATCGGTTTCAGATGATCATGGAGCGACGGGAATTTTTTCTTGAATGTCTCTTCGGCCTTCGCCGGCTTGTCCACCAAGGCTGCCCAAGGCCACTCCTCGTTGTGACTTGAAGGAAGCGCGATGATCCATTCCTTCCTTCTCCCACTCCGCTGCCCATCGTTGAATGTTCCGCCCCCTGATGAGCTTCTTGATCAGGCTCTCGCACTTTGTGTCTTCGGTGATGAGCCGATCTCGGGTTGCTTGGTCAATGAAGAAAGCCTCATTGAGACCTGTTTTCACACCGTACAAGGGTGGCGATCCAACGACTTCGCGCAACGGTTGTCCGCTGTTCTTGATTTTCTCGAAGAGCCGCAGCACGTCTGGCGGTTCCAACGCCCAGCCCTGTGGTTTGAGGAGCAGGGTCGGCACGCCGAAGGCATGTTTCTCGACAAACGGCGTCAGCTTGATCTCATCCAGCGCTTCGCGAGGAACCGGGCAGACGCGGAGGGTCGCCGTGTCCATCGAATCCGCAGGATGTGGACGACGGATGATCGCGACCACTGGAAAGGTGTCGGCATCGGGAAAGATCGGCGCGTGGCCGAAGTCCACAAGGAGTTCGGGCCGGTACTGCGTCACCAGTGTGTCCCTTAACCGCTCTCCGTAGTTGGCGCGGAGCCATTTGTTCGGCAGGATGAAACCGAGCCGGCCGCCCGGTTTGAGCACAGCTAACCCTCGTGCGAGCACATAGACGTAGATATCTGCCACGCCGTCGTAGACAGATGGATAGGTCTCGGCTAGGGCTTTCTTCAGATTCGCCAGCGTCTCCTGCCGTACCCACGGAGGATTTCCAATCACGGCGTCGAATCCCGGCTCATCCAAACGCCTCCCTCCTCCGTACCAGACTTCCGGAAATTCCAGTTCCCAGTGGAAGAACCGATGTGTTGTGGTTGTCCGGTCGACGATTTCCTCTAACGCCTGGGTCTGTGAAGGTTTGGTCTCGTGGTCGATATCGTCGACTTGGCCGCCGACATGCTTAAGAGCTTTCCGTGCATTGGCATGTCCGAAAGATTCGGCCTGCCAGACATTCATCAACCGGATGAAAGGTGTCAGGGCCTGACGCGCATGATCGAATTTCGTTTCGCTTTCTTCGACTTCCGCGACGGTCGCGTCGGTCAGTTCTCCGACCTCCCGCATCAACTCGGTGGCTTGCAGCATGCCGGCAAACTGCGTACCGAACAAGCCGCCTTCCATTGTCCTCTCTACCGTCTCGACCTCCGCACCGATGAGCGTGTTGCCGCATTTCAAGTGGTGATCCAGAAACGAGAGCGGCGCGCCCAACGTGAACGAGTCGAGCCAGAGGGACAGTTTGGCGAGCTCCACCGCCATCGGATTAAAGTCCACCCCATACACGCAGCGTTTCATGACCATCCGTTTGATGAGATTGATCTCGGTCAGCTTGCCGGTGATTCTGGCGATCTCCCGCTCGTCCAGCTTTTGAGCCTTGAGGTCCGTGACGATGGCCTTGCGTATCCGCTCGATGGCGGCAATGACTGGGTTGCCGGGATGCGCAGCCAGGAAGGCTACGATCCGGTCGGCCAGATAATTCACGGCATGGATGAGAAAGTGGCCGGAACCCATCGTGGGGTCCAGCACTTTGATCCCAAAGACGGTGGTAAAGATGACTCGCGCCCAGTCTTCAACCGCCTGCTGAGCGGCCCTGATGACTGGGACGCTTGCGCGCGTTTGCGCTGGTCGCAGGCTTTTTGCCATTTGACGAGCAGCGACTCGACCTCCTTCAGCCGCAGATCCACAATCGGCCCGACGGCCTGTGTCACGATGAACTCGACGATGAAGTGCGGGGTGAAATAGGAGCCGCTCTCCTTTCGTTCTCGATTCGTACTCTCCAGCCTCAGCAGTTTGTCCGGCGACTCCTGCCGCAGATGGAATTCGAGTGGTCCTTCATACACGTCACCAAGATGACGGACCCCCAGTGCCGAATGGTCGATGAATCGGCGCTCGGTAAGGTCTGTTTCCGGGTCGAAAGTCAATGCGCGGATCGCCTCCGCCACGAAGGGATCGGCCAGCTTGTGTTCTGCCAAGAAGCGTGGGCCTGCAGAATCTATTGCACCCTTGCTCGGAGCTTTCTTGGGAGCATGAAAGAGACCTCCGTTGTAAGGCGGTACGCTGAGTGCTGCGTCCCCTCGGTCCACGATGCGGAAGAGCCGACAAAGATGCTCCCAATAGTCAAAGGATTGCGCAGACTGTTTGGCGCCGATCCGCAGATCGTCGTGCACTCGTTCTTTAAGCGCCTGCAGGCTTTTCTTTCGATAACCCAACTGGTCGTAGACCGGAAGGAGGTTTCTCGATTCTGCATAGAGGAGAAACATGAGCCGGAAGAGGAGCGTGATCGTTCCGGCGAACACTTCCTGCAGAGACTCGTCCGTTTTCCCCGGCGATGCTTTCTCAGACCGGCGGTAGGCCACAAAGCCTTCCGCCACCCGCTTGAAGACCTGGTCGAATATGAGGTTCTTGAGGTGGTCACTGACGGCTCGAGCCGCGCGATCACTCTCTTCGAGGTAGAGGTCCACCCATCGCTTGCCCGTTGCTGAGGCAGGCGTGAGCGCCTCCTGAGCGAAGAATCCATAGAATCGACGAAAGGCGATGGGATCGTCCGACTGCAGCAGCGCTTCGAGATCGACTTCCAAATAGTTGCTGGAGCGGGAGGCGGCGCGGTGCGAGAACAGGCGCCAGGTCTTGCCATTGGTCAGTATGGCCCAGCAGACCTTCCCATCCGTGTGGTAGTAGACTTCGTCGAGGTAGAGGTATCGGACGAGTTGGGCGGTGGCGTCGCGCGCGTCTATATGGGTCATCTTTGACGGTATCGTTCAATGGACGTCCCCAATACTTGGCCTCGGCGATTGCTTGTGCGCGGGAGTAGTAGGTCTTGGGTTCATTGGGCGAGCGAGCCGCGGTTTCGTACTCCTCCGTGGATGCAAAGAGCGCATAGTCTGGGTGGACCTTCGCCTTGCGCCGTTTGTGGCGCGGTTGGGGATCGTAGACCCAACCCAGCGCCTTCAAGACCGGACGAATGAATTTATCCTCTGTCTTCTGTTCGTCGCGGGCTTCAAACACTCCGGCCCGCTTCGCAGAGTTATAAGCAGCAAGGATTAGCTCTCTTGCCTGAGAAGTTCGCTCCAAGAGGCCTGGTGTGTCGTTCCAGATTGAGAAGTCGAGGAACTTGGTGTCGAGGAAGTTAGTTGAGAAGAGTCCTTGGTTCAGGACGGGGAAGAGATTCGTTTGGCTTGGACTCATAGAATGGCCTAGCGTATAACATGCACGCAGAGATGAGTCAAAACTAGCAGGGTGGACGATTGCGCGGCGGTCAATGTGGAGAGAGTTACAGGCGATGGAGACACAACAGCCTACAAACTTCTACCTGCTGGACACCTCTTCCACTCTCTCCTCCATTGCACCTTTTGTGGCGAGCTTTGCTATCTTCTAAACATTACTCATAACTTTCCGAAATATTCTCCGTTGCTTTCCTTAAACGCATCATCATGAAATGTCGACTTCAAGCTAAGACCATTCAGACCATGCGCCTCCTCTTCGATCGGCTCGACTACCGGAAACTGGGGCGCGTCTATTGCTATGAAGGCGGCGATGAGTTCTGGCGAGCGAAGCGAGGGCACTGCAACCGTCTCGGGAGTCGAGTTGCCGTTGTGTTGAGGCGGAAACTAGGACGGGGCGGCCGCAGTCTCTACGTCGGTGCCGGGGTGGCGGAACTTCCTGCTTTGATGATGGAAACGATGGAGCTGGGTAGGACGGTGGAACCCTATAATCTCCGGAGAGCCGAAGTCGCAGCCCTCAACCGTGCCTGCCACTCAATTCCCCTCACGTTCCATGCGGCTGATGCAGCCAGCGCGAAGGGCCGATTCGATCATCTCTGGATGGCCAGCGTGTTGAATGATCCTGAGCGGTTCCCGCATCTGTCGCCTCTGTCTTATGGACGAGGCAATCCTCTCACACTCGACCCTCTGAAGTTTGATACAGAGCGCCGCATCGTGCGTGCATTGGTTGCACGTTGCATGGGAAAGCTCGCGAGGCCTGGATTCGTCACGACCACCACAGAAGAAGTCATATGGATTGCAGAATGGTGCCACCGGCATCGAGTGCCCTACCGGGTTGGGAAACGCTACTATCCGACGGCATTGGTGGGCGACCCTATCTGTTTCATTCAAATCGGCAAGGGAGGTACAGGGTCTGGGTGAGGCGTCTGAAAATCTAGATTTGGAAGCCGGGTTTGGTTTTTGATGGGCCAGCCAAGTACAGATCTGCGTACTTCACGTAGTTTTCCGCCGACTCCTTAATCCACG
>JBGPVY010000095.1:0-9410 GCA_041491905.1 Nitrospiraceae bacterium
ACCTTGCTGACGTTTAAGCAAGAACAGCAGCTGGGCAAACGGGTCATGGCGGGCGACGAGCAGGCGCGCCAAGAGATGATCGAATCGAATCTCCGTCTGGTGATCAGTATCGGTAAGCGGTATATGCATCGAGGATTCCCCTTCTCCGATGTCATCGAAGAGGGCAACCTTGGGCTGATCAAGGCTGTCGAAAAATTCAACTATAAGCGCGGGTTTCGCTTCAGTACGTACGCGTCCTGGTGGATCCGGCAGTACATCGAACGAGCGATTATCAATCAGGGAAAGCTCGTGCGGTTGCCGGTGCATGTGGTGGAGCGGCTGAATCGTTATCTCGCCAAGGTGGAGCAGCTCGTTCAGGAACTCGGACGAGAACCGACTTCGTCCGAAGTAGCTGCACGGATGAAGACGACGGACGAAACGGTCCTGGATCTCAAGCAAGTGGTCCGTACGACCTGTTCGTTGGACAGTCCGATCAATGAGGGCGGGGATACGTTCTTGCGCGACGTAATTGAGGACCCTTCGTGTGTCTCGCCTGCCGATACGGCCGAGGGGGTGATGCGTCGGGCGGCGATGATGGAGTGGGTGCAGGAGTTGCCTGAGAAGGAGCATACTGTTATTATGTCGCGGTTTGGGCTCGATGGGAGTGAGGCCAAGACGTTGGAAGAAATCGGCCGGGAGATGGGGTTGACCCGTGAGCGGGTCCGGCAGATTGAAATGGCCGCCTTGGCGCGTTTGCGCCATACCATTGAACGCAGAACCATGACACAAGCCGACTTGCTCTGATCGATGCCCCCCGTCAATTATCGCGCCCTCATTCGCGAGGTCCCCGATTTTCCCAAGCCCGGCATTCTCTTCTACGATATCACCACGCTGCTCAAAGACGCCTGCGCCCTGTCGTCGATCGCCGATGAATTGACCACCTACTATCAGGGACAGCGAATCGCCAAAGTCATCGGCATTGAATCGCGCGGGTTCATTTTCGGTGGGCTACTGGCGAATCGATTGAACGCCGGGTTCGTTCCAGTCCGGAAGCCCGGCAAGTTGCCCGCCGACAGTTTTGAGGTCAAATACAGCCTCGAATACGGTTCGAACTCCCTTGCCATCCACCGCGATGCGATTGGTGTGGGAGAACGGGTGCTGATCGTGGATGACTTGCTGGCCACAGGGGGCACGGCGGCCGCGACGGTGTCTCTCGTTCGGCAGTTGGGAGGCGAGATCGCCGGGCTCGACTTTCTCGTGGAACTCCAGGGCCTTAAGGGTCGAGATAAACTGGTCGGCCACTCCATCCATTCGACAATCCTCTATCCTTAGCGGCTTTCAGCTTCTTCCCCACAACCTCTTGTAAAAGGCGGGAGCGCCGTGCTATGAATGCCGAACTTTTTTCGGCTATTCGACGTTCACCCCAGGAGTAGGATCCGTCATGGCAACAAAAACCCCCGCCAAGAAGAAACCGGTAGCGAAGGCCAAGGTGCGGGCGAAGCTCGCGAAACCAGCGAGCAAACCAAAGCGCGCTCCAGTTGTGGTCCTCGAAAAACCTATCATCAGCATGGCCGTTTCTCCCCTGGCTGCCAAACCGAAAGAATCGGCTAAAGAACGCGAAGACCGGGAGCGCCGCCGCCAAGTCCTCCATCAGATGTTGATTCGGAAACGCCAGGAAATTCTCAAAGAGATTGAGGGGAGTCTGGGCCAATCCCTCAGTGAAGATAAGCAGCGGCGGCTTGAATCTGCGCGCGACGTCGGCGATCAAGCCCTCATGGATCTCGATCGCGAACTGGGCATTTCCTTGATGGAAATGCGCAATCGCCGCCGGCAGGCCATCGATGAAGCGTTGACGAGGCTCACCGAGGGCACCTATGGTATCTGCGCGGAGTGTGGCGTAGAGATCAGTGAGCGGAGATTGGAAGCCGTCCCGTTTGCAAAGCTCTGCGTCGAGTGTCAGTCGAAAGAAGAGCTGCTGGAAAAAATCGAGCGAGAAGAAGATCGCGACTAGGCGGTCCTCTGCGCGATCGATCTAGTTCCTCCCCTCACATAGTCCGCATTCCGTCAATCATGGCTCTAGCAGGATGCTGAAAAAGGGGGCGGGGTGGCTGGGACGATCCCCGTGCTCGCGCAACGCGCGGTCGCGGACTCCCCTCGTTGGACGCGCGCAGTTGGGATCATCCCAGCCACCCCTTATAAAGTGATAGTTCGCTGCGGCCTTGCTGGACGAACTTTTTGAGCATCCTGCCTGGTATTCTCCCATTGCCCCATACGCGCGGATCATTGAATTTCCACCCTGCCACAATAGTCTTTCCACAGCCTGCTGGTTGTTCCCTCGTTAGGTGAGGCTCGTGTTCTGTGACCGCGCTTGGTATCCTATGCCGCATGCGGGAGTGGGATCGATGATGCCGACAGGGAATCGAGCGGTCGTCTTGGCGAGCGGAGGGCTGGATTCCACCGTCACGGCGGCTATTGCCAAGCAGGAGGGTTGCGAGCTCTTCTTCCTCACGATGGCCTACGGACAACGGCATGCGGTGGAGGTGGAGCGGGCTCGGCAGGTCGCAGCCGCCTTGGGCGTGGCAAATCATCTGGTGATGAATCTGGATCTTCGCGCCATCGGCGGGTCGGCGCTCACCGGCCCGGCGGCAGTGCCCAAGGACCGGGAGGGTAAAGTGCGTGGCCAGACCATTCCGGTCACCTATGTGCCGGGACGCAATCTCATCTTTCTCTCGATTGCGGCAGCGCATGCGGAGGTCGTGGGAGCGTCTCTCATCTATTTTGGCGCGAACGTGCTCGACTATTCCGGCTATCCAGACTGCCGGCCTGAATTCATTCGCGCGTTTGAAGCCGCGGTGAAGGAAGGCACGGAAGGGAACCCCCTCCACGTCAAAACCCCCTTGCTGATGTTGACGAAAGCGGAAATCATCCGGCAAGGGATCGAACTGCATGCCCCGTTTCATCTGACCCATAGTTGTTACGATCCGGTGGGGGACCAGGCTTGTGGGCGATGCGATAGTTGCGTGATTCGGCGGGAGGGATTTGCGAAGGTCGGGGTTGTAGATCCCATCGCATATGCGATAACCTCAGGATGTTGAAACAGGCGGCCAGCGTCGTTCTCGCATCCCTCAGACCCTCAACGTACACAAAAAGTACGCCTCGGGTCCTCAGTCGCTGCGGCCTTGCTGGCCATCCCGTTTGAACATCCTGTAGGGAGTTCAATCGAGTATCTCACGATTGGGCTATTCATGCTCGTGCCGATCGGTGCCCCGCTCTAGCAGGTTGGGGAAAAACTATTGCGGCATTCTGGAACTTCGATGGTTCGCGCGGGTGGGACAAGTCCGGTCTGTCTGGTCCATCTGGTTAGTCTCATGCAACCAAACAAACCAGACAGACCGAACAGACCAAATGAACAAGATCAGCGATCCTGATTCCATGAAAATCCCGATGACGTCACGACTTCAGATCGGAGTGTGGTTGCTTGGGCTGGGCCTCCTCGTGGCCTGCGATTCCTCGGAGCCCAAGCTAACAGTTGGGGCTGGCCCTGTGCCCACCGAATTCCAAGCTGGCGAAACCCTATTCAACGCGAACTGTGCGGTCTGTCATGGGAAACAAGCGGTGGGAACCGACCACGGACCTCCATTCCTGAATAAGATCTACGAGCCGAACCATCACGGGGATCCGGCCTTCCAATTGGCTGCGGCCAACGGCGTGAGGGCGCACCATTGGGAGTTCGGCAACATGCCGAAGGTCGAAGGCGTCACTCCTGGGGATGTCGATCAGATCGTGAAGTATGTGCGGTGGCTGCAGCGCCAGGCGGGCATTCAATAGCTGCAGGATGCTGAAAAAGTCTGCCAGCGGCGTTCTCGCTTCGCTCAGAAGCTCAACGTACCGAAGCGTACGCCTCGCATCTTCGCTCGTTGCGGCCTTGCTGGACAGCCTTTTTGAGCATCCTGCGTGGTGTTCCCCCGTTGTTCCAGATGTGAATCATGACCTCGTGGCCCGTTGCGGTGCGGCGGGCCGGGAATCGGCGGGTGCGAATCAAAAAAACCCTGGTCGCCGTAGGAGTCCAACATGATATCCGCTGGCTCTGTCAACCCGCCCTGGTAATGCGTGCCCAGCCAATCCATTCGCTTGAGTGTTTCCTAAACCGCTGTTCGGCTGTCCAAAAACCTGTAAGAATTTCCGTCTTCAAACCCTCGAAGATTCAGCGTGCCAGATCTAGCCGTCCGCTGTCCTCAAATCAGATGATTGGGGGGATAGGTCTTGTCGTACGACCAGCAGCTTAGGAAAGCGTTCCCATGCCCCAATTCCAGCCACTCGGACTCACTCGGGCCGTTTTCACCAACGAGTTAGTGGCAAACAGTTATTTTGGATGTGAGTGGCACGGGAACATGGCCAATCAGCTCATTTTTGGATTCAACTCTCCCGGTCGTCAGCTTGTCTCCTCAGTGCGTTGACGGTCTCCGTTGGGAGTGATAGCGTCAGACTTCCAATCGGATTTTGACCGGATATGCCCATCGTTGACCGATTCTTCGCACAAGTGCAGCCAGAACTGGAGGAGTCTGGAAGCCCTCCGAAGCCGCTCTTACAGTATTGCTCACACTCCGCAATCGTCATTCTTGGCGATCCAGGATCAGGCAAGACAACGAGCTTTCTCCAGAGTGTGACAAAAGAACCTAATGCTGTGTTTGTTTCCGTTCGCGATTTCTTAGCTTTGCGGGAAGAACAATGGGAGGGGAAGACACTCTACCTGGACGGTTTGGATGAGCAACGGGCGAAAAATGAGGATGGGAGAGGAGCTCTAGACCGACTCCGTGGAAAGCTCGATGAGCTGAAGCGGCCTCGATTCCGGTTGTCCTGCCGTGCCGCGGATTGGTACGGAGGGTCGGAGATAGACCGACTGCGCGCGGTTTCGCCAGATGGCAACGTCCTGGTACTGCGCCTCGAGCCTCTATCAGATACGGACATCATCATCATCGCAGGCCACAAACTGGCAGACCCGACCGACTTTCTGGCTCAGGCTCAGCGGCGTGGAATCGATCCTCTCCTCCGGAACCCACAAACTTTGGAATTGATTCTTGCAGAGGTTCAAAATGGAGTGTGGCCTGCGACACGGGCCGATCTATATCAGAAGGCATGTGTACGACTCCTGCAGGAGCTAAACCCTGAACATGGGCAGGCTGGCTACGTTCCAATGGAGAGGCTAATCACCGCTGCGGGATACCTGTGCACCGTTCATCTTTGCGGAGGGACCAAAGGACATGGGCTGAGCCCTCAGGATGCTGGTGAAGGCTACCCTTACATTGGGGAACTGCACGATGATCAAGAGGCAATAGCTTCAGCCGTACGACGACGCGTATTCCGAGCAGACGGACCTGGCTGTGTCACTCCAATCCACCGAACGATCGCAGAGTATCTGGCCGCACAATTCATTGTCCATCATCTACGCACGGGTCTTCCGTTGAAACGCATCTTGGCGCTTATCACGGGCTATGACGGTGGAACTTTGGCCGAGCTGCGCGGAATCTACGCCTGGCTCGCGTGCTTATGCGAGGAAGAGGCCGCAACATTGATTCGCCGAGACCCGCTTGGCCTCGTTCTGTATGGCGACGCTGCCTTACTTTCGACATCCAGTAGACAGATGCTGGTTGATAGTCTTCGCGATCTCGCAAGAGGAAATCCGGGCTTCCGAGCAGAGAATTGGTCTGCTGAACCATTCGGTGCCCTGGCTTCGCCAGACATGGTACCTGTCTTCACGAAAATCTTGAGTGACCAGACGGAGCCGCCGCACTTGCTTGGGTGCATTCTTGATGCCATAGAGCATGGCCCTCCGCTGCCTGAACTCGGCGATGGTCTTGCCAAGATTGTGCGTGATCACACCTGGCCAGAAGGAGCACGTGTTTCAGCCTTTGAGGCCTTCATCCACGTTCGCCCAAACGACAGCCAGGTTCTTCGGACGCTCCTCGACGACATACACGAGGGGCGGGTTCTCGATGCGCATAATCGGTTACGAGGAAAACTACTCTACGCATTGTATCCAGGGACCGTTGGGCCTCACGAGATAGGACGGTATCTCGTGGAGCAGACCGAATATCATGTCAATGCGTATACGATGTTTGTCGCACATGATCTGGTCCGCCTAACCAACTCTCAGGATCTCCCCCGACTGCTGTCGGGGATAGATGCTACGAGGATGGCTGGAAGTCCTCATCATCTTATCTGGAAGGATTTCTTGGGTCGTGTGATTCTGCAGATACTCCTCCATTATGGTGAAACAGTCCCATCAACTCAGCTTTATGACTGGCTAGGGAAGGTTCTTGACCAGTACGGGCATCCTGTGGCGGATCAAGAGGAAGCGGATGCTATACGAAACTGGCTGAAGTCTCACCCTTCCGTGGTTCAGGGATTGTTCCGCCACTGGCTTTCTACCACTCCGTTCGAGAAGCCGAGGCTTGAGTTACATTACTTCTGGCAACGCCTCTACAACATAGCTCCACAGGGATTCCATCGATGGTTACTCCAATTGGCAGAATCGGAAGTGGACCCGGGACGGGCCGAATTTCTTTTCCGTGAAGCGGTGCAGGGAACCACGTGTCTTCTCCGGGAGGATAGCCCAAACCTTGAGGAGCTGTTCGCGTCCGCCCTTCACCATCCCAGATTTCATGATCTCCTACACCAGGAACTCTGCTGGGATATTCCGTCTTGGCGCAGAGAAGACGCCCAGCGGCGAAGGGCGAGACGGCGAAAAGACGAAGGACAAAGAACAACCCGCATACAGCAACTCTCGCAACAACTCGATGCGATCCGAGCCGGAAAGCCTACTGATGCGCTAGTGTATTTAGCAAATGTGTACTTCGGACGCATCTACGAAGTCGACCGCGAGTTACCGCCCCAGGATCGGCTGACAGCATGGACAACTCCAGAGATCACGGATGCCGCTCTGAAGGGGTTTGTCGCTGTCCTGCGTGCCCCTGATATCCCGACTCCTAGGATGATCGGTGAGCTTGAGGCCGAAGGTAAAGAGTACTTGTCCGGCTTCCAGGTCCTGGCCGGCATGGACGTGCTTGCTGATACTTCCATGGCCGATGTGCTGTCGTTGCCAGAGTCGACTTTGCAGTCGGGACTGGCATTTCACTATGCCAACCTCACAGAACGAGAACGTGAATGGGTGAAACATCTGATCGAATCGCTGCCTACCTTGGCAGCTGATGCCCTAGCAGCCTACTGGAGGCCACACCTCGCTCGACAGTCAAAGCACATTCCTGGTCTGCATGAACTTGCGCATGCAGAGATGATGAACCCGGTTGCACGGCGCGTTAGCCCTATTCTCCTAAAGGAATTTCCGAATGGGTTAGAAGAGAATTTGGAGTTATTGCTTCATGCCGCTACCCGCTATGCCGAGAATGCTGAACTCTTGGCACTTGTGCACCAAGTCCTAACCAGCCCTGTCCCGCTAAACGATGAAAACAGGACGTTATGGTATGCCGCTGCGATCGTGCTCAGCCCCGATGAGGTTAAAGATCATTTAGAAGACCATATTGGTGGAAGAGAGGAGCAAGCGGCTAGGCTGTTAACCTTCATCTGTCCGTCTCTTGGGATCAAACCCGAAATTCAGTATCCTTTGTCACTAGCTGCACTTGTCTCACTCATTTCCATAATAGGCCCCATATTCCAGCCCCAAGACCTCGGTGGGAGCGGCTGGCTCGGACTCCACAGTCGAGGAGAAGCGGCCACCTCGGTCCGTTCACTGATCTACCGTTTGGAGAAAGACCTTACCCCTGAAGCCACCGAGTCACTCGTACAGTTGCACGATGATCCAGGCCTCGCGGCTTGGCATAGTGACATCGCGTACGTACTGGCGAATCAGAGGCGCCAGCGTCGTGAGCTTGTTTTCAAATATCCCTCCGTCGTTCAGGTGATTCAGACGCTGAACCAGGGGCGGCCTGCAAATGCTGCCGACCTTCAAGCCCTGGTCTACTCACACTTATGCGCCCTCCGTGCAGAGTTACGAGACGGGCCGACTGATGGATGGAAAGCGATGTGGAACGTGGACAGCTACGGCAGACCAACTGAACCGCGTCCTGAAAACGACTGCCGCGATCGGCTCCTGGACCTCCTTCGCCCACGATTGCTCCCTGTCGGTGTAGCACCAGAACCGGAAGGCCACTACGCGGAAGACAAGCGGGCTGACATTAAGGCCATCACAGGCTCCATAAACTTACCAGTGGAGATAAAACGGCATTATCATGCCGACCTCTGGACTGCGCCTCGTGAACAACTCAAAAAGCTATACGCTCGCGATCCAGGAACGGCGGGCCGCGGGATCTATTTGGTCCTCTGGTTTGGGATTGAAGTGGCTCCCGTTCCTAAGCCCCCGGCTGGGAGTACTAATATGCAGACACCCTCTCAGCTTGAAGAAGCGCTGCTTCAAACACTCCAGTATTCTGATAGGGAATCGATTGAAATCATCGTGATCGACTGCGCGCCTAGGCGGGGATTAGCAGTTGGGAAGTTGAGGAAAAGAAAGCGGTCGTAAAACGGTCGTATAGCAGAGCTACTTTCCGCTCATTCCCTCCCATAAACGAGTTAGTTACAGTCGGAGCTTTCCCCTCACGTCCTCGATCGGGATCTCGCGCCATGCACCGGACGGGAGGTCTTCAAGTTTGAAGGGACCGTATTGAATGCGCCTGAGCCTGGTCACTTCATGCCCCAACGATTTGAACAGTCTTCGGAGTTCACGGTTTTTCCCCTGAATCAAGACCACTTCCAGATGTGATTCGCGTCCGGAATTCTTCTGAATCTTCACGGTGTGGCACTGGAGGCGCTCGCCGCCATCGACCACTCCGACTACGGCCTCTGCGGCTTGTGCCCCAGTGAATTCTCCCCGCACGGTGACCAGGTACGTCCTCATCACTTTATGGGTCGGATCGGTGAGAAAGCTCGACAGTGCCGAATCGTTGGTGAGCAGGAGGAGACCACTGGTCGCCTGATCGAGTCTCCCCACGGCATGCATGTATCCCAGGTCCGCCGGCAGTACATCGAAGATCGTCTTACGGCCCTTTTCATCGCTGTGCGTCGTGATGATCCCTTTCGGTTTATGAAAGAGGAAAAATCGTTTGACCGAGTCTTGAATCGGTTGGTCATCGATCGAGACAGAATCTTTTGGCCATAAGACCCACGTGGCCGGATCGCGTATGACTCGACCATTGATGCGGACTCGCCCTGCACGGATCCGTTCCTGGCTCGTTCCACGGGATGCGATTCCAAGTTTCGAGAGCAGTCGATCCACGGTTAGACGTTTAGACGCGGGGGATTTCTGTGCCATCCTGAACCGTTTCCAGCCCTAGCAGGATGCTCAAAAAGCCGCCAGCAGCGTTCTCGCATCGCTCAGACCCTCAACGTACCCCAGAGGGTACGCCTCGGCCCTTCAC
>JBGPVY010000228.1:0-4855 GCA_041491905.1 Nitrospiraceae bacterium
AGCACGGGTGCCATTCCATGAGAGAGAAACGAGCAAGCTTGGAGGGATCATTTAGACGGAAGGTGGTCGCTCGATGCGCGCAGTGAAGGACAGTCCGGCGACTCCCTTGGGAGAGAAGGCTTGATGGTGCAGAGAAGGAAACAGGAAGCCCTCGCCTGGGCTACTGGCACGTCCCGGGAAATCGATTGCGAAGCAATCGGAGGGTAGGGCGGGTGAAAAATATTTGCCAGTGGGTGGGTGAGAAAGTTGCGCGCAGTGGGAGATCAATCAGCCCCCATCCCTGAAGAGATAACGAGCGAGTTTGGAAGGGGCAATATTGTAGTGCATCGTTCGATGCGCGCAATTGCAGTAACCTTCCGCCCCCCTCGCTATTGGTATGATGAGGAAATTGAATTGGACATGTTTTGTAGGAGGCGTGCTCGTTTGTGCGTGGAGCCTGTTCCCATTGCTGACTCTTGACGCTGGAGACGAGAGTGACCAGAATGCGTTGAAGGAAGTGCGGGAGGTGGTGAAGCAGCTCCAGGCGCGGTATGAGAAAACGAAAGATCTCCAGGCGGACTTTACGCAGAAGACCACGATCGAGGGGTTCGAGCGGCCCATCACGTCCTCGGGGAAGGTCTATATCAAAAAGCCTGGCCGGTTACGGTGGAATTATCTTGACCCTTCGGTCGAGGACATCTATGTCAATCGGGATGATATCAAAGTGTATGTGCCGGAGCACAAACAAGTTTTGGTAGGGAAGCTCACACAAATGGCGGCCTCCAAGGCTCCGTTGGAGCTCCTGCAGGGGGCGGCCAAGTTGGAGGAGTCGTTCGACATTGAGCCGACGCCGGGGAAGGGACGTGGCGTGGGAGGAATCCGGTTACTCACCCTCCAGCCTAAGTCGCGTGAAGGTGAGGCGGGGAGATCGTTACAACGGATCGTGCTAGAAGTGTTTCCCAAGACCTACTTCATTCGGACGATCTCTCTATACGAATTCAGTGGCAATGTCGCGAGTTTTGAGTTTTCATCGCTCCAATCCAACTTGGGTCTCGGCGACTCACTCTTCGATCTGAAGTTGCCAGCCGATGTGGAAGTGGTGAAGGCTCCGGTGCTGAATGGACCGTAGGGATGGATGTCGATGGTCATGAGTCAATAGTCAGTGGGAGGAGTTCCTGGCATCGCCATTGCCCATTGACCAATTACTCCTGATCGGATAACAGGGAGGATGAATACTGGTGACAAGTTTGACAATCGATGTGACGGAAGCTGTCGAGCGGGCGGTGAACACCCTGGATTTCGAGCGCTTGCACCGAGAGTATTGGGACCAGAATGAGTTCCTGTTTGTTCCACAGTTTCTCTCTCGGTCGGTGGTGGAAGAGCATCTTGTTCCTCAAGCGCAAGGGGTGAAGAGCGAGCTGAATCGTAACTTCATTCCCGGCCACAAAAAGGGCGGGAGCGTGAGCTACTACACTGTGATGGAGAAGGCCCCGCGTTTTCTCGATCTCTATCGATCCGGGTCTTTCATCGAATTCTTGAGCCGCCTGGTGCAGGCCAAGCTCAGTCTATGCCCTGAGAACGACCCCCATTCCTGTGCGCTCTACTACTATACGGAGCCGGGGGACCATATCGGGTTTCACTATGACACGTCCTACTACAAAGGGGCCCGCTATACCATTTTGATGGGACTCGTCGATAGGTCTACGCAATGCAAACTGGTCTGCGAGCTGTTTAAGGACGATCCTGTGAAATCCCCTCGGCATCTGGAACTGATCACACAACCAGGCGATCTCGTCATCTTCAACGGAGATAAGCTTTGGCACTCGGTGACGCCCCTTGGCGAGGGAGAAGAACGGATCGCCTTAACGATGGAATACGTCACCAACCCGAACATGGGAACCTTCAAGCGGCTCTATTCCAACCTCAAAGATTCCATTGCCTACTTTGGCCTCCGTTCGGTCTTCAAACAAGCTCTGACAGGTTCCCATCGACCTCGCTCATAGAAGCCTGTTTTGTTCATTTAGTCTGTTTTGTTTGCCTGGTCTATCTCGATTAATTGGTTTGTTTGGTTTGTCTTGTTTATTTGGTTGAACCGGACCAACTCGATGAACTAAACAAACCAGATGAACCAAAAATCAGACAAACCAAATGAACCAAATGCACAAGACAGGCTGGCTGACCGTGAATCGCCTCCTCCAGCATAGTGCCATCGTGCTGTTCGTCCTATGCCCGGTCGTGGTTTCTCTTCTTGTCCCGGTCCCGGCGGCGGCTGAGCAACCGGATGTCTCGCAGCGGCACTACGAGCAAGGCACCGCGCTGCTGCGAAAAGGTGACCTTGCTGCGGCAGCCGAGGCTGCCAAGAAAGCCATCGAGTTGAATCCCTCCTCAGCTGAAGCGCACCATCTGCTCGGCCTGATCTATTTCAAAGAGAAGATGCCGGCTCAGGCTGTCGATGCTTTCACCCACGCGATTAAGCTGAAGCCGGCCTATCCCGATGCCTTGAACGATCTGGCCGAGGTCTATCGGATCCAAGGAAAATTGGCCGAAGCGGAGCAGGCTCTTAGGCGGGCGATTGAAATCGATCCTCGCCATGCCGATTCGTACTTCAACTTAGCCAAGCTGTATGAACAACGTCGTGATTTCGCCGCGGCCACCAAGACCTATCAAGCCTTGCTGGCCGTCCATCCGAACCACCGTGACGGCCTGTACAATCTCGCATTGCTGTATGAGGCGCAGGGAGACAGTCGCGCGGCGCGAGAGGCGGTAGACCGACTGCTCAAGCTCGATCCCAAGTATGCCGATGCCTGGTACCTCGCCGGGCGGATGGCGGAGAAGAACAACGTTCTTGCGGAAGCCGCCGATTCGTACAGACAGGCCATTGCGGCGAAGCCTTCGTTAGTGGACGCGCACTATAATCTGGCGTTTATTCATCGGAGCCAAGGCCGGTCCGTGGAGGCTGAGCGGGAACTTCTGGAAGTCTTGCGGTACCGCCCAGAGTATGCCGAAGCGCATATGAACCTAGGTGTGATTTATACCGAGTTGAATAGGCTTGATGAGGCGGAGCAGTCCTACGAGCGAGCCGTCGCGTTGAAGCCAGACTATGCTGAAGCGCACTACAACTTGGGTGTCTTCTATGAGTTGCATCGGAAAGACCTGTCGAAAGCACTGGCCCAATATCACCAGTACCTCAACCTCGGTGGGCGCGACGATCGTGTCGAGCGGATCGTCGGGATGTCGGGACGATAAACGGGCGCTACGGGCGCATCTTTCGCGACAGGTAACCGCACAAAGAGCATGTTATCAATTCTTGGACTCGTCTCGCCTTTCTCGCGAGTCCCGCTAGTCTCGCTTACCAATAATACGGCCACGGGTGCCAATAGGGGCTCCAGTAAGGCCCCCAATAGGGACCTGGCCCCATATAATAGGGGCTGATACGGGGGGCAACGTCTTCCGATCTGGCCCAAACTTGCACACGCTTGATGTCGATGACGGGATAGGTATAGTCCGTTTCATCCAATGGCAGCGTGATGGAGCCTGAGACCTCGCCCGTCACAGTGATTCTGGTTCCAGGCGGGACGGTTGCGGGATCGAAGAATTCTCGGTAGATGGAAATGAAGCGGCCTTGTGATTGGGTCAAGTCGTACCCGGGACGAGTCGATCGATCGAGCGGCAACTGTAAGATCTCGATCCTCGTGCCGTCTTTCTGTCGTCGGGCTGTCAACACTTTGCCGCCGAAGACCACCGATTGACCTTTGAAGGAGTCCGGTGCTGCCTTGACTTGGAGGAAGGTGAGGGCTTTTGTCTGTGCATCCGAGCCGTCCCCCGTCTCTTGCGTCGAGGCACAGCCTGCGAAGGTAACGAGCAAGGCTACTGCAGAGAGCAGCGTGGGAGCCATGAGCCTGTCCGACATGGCCACAGTATAACAGAGAGTAAGTTCGCGGCACATTCGATATAATGAGCGATCAGCGCTGACCTAACAGGCTGCGGAAAAACTCGGTTTATACACAATACACCGTTGGAGTTTTACATAATGGTGCCGGTGTCAACATAGCCTCAGGATGCTCAAAAAGGCCGTCCAGCGCGGCCGCAGAGAGCGAAGAGGCGAGGCGTACGCTTCAGTACGTTGAGCCTCTGAGCGACGCGAGAACAAAGCTGGCGGACTTTTTCAGCATCCTGTTAAGAAAGGAATCGATATGGTGAACAGACAGTGTGCGCAATGGGTCTCGGCGGTCTGTGCGGTTGTATGGAGCGTCGTCGTCTTATGGGGCGCACCAGCCACTGCTGCGTCCCCCGAATTGAAGGGCAAGTTCGAAGTCCTGAAAGATGAGGTGTCCACGCATACGCCCGGCAAGGTGAAGTTGATTGAGTTCGCCGACTTCTACTGCCCACATTGTCACCACTTCGAAGAAACGGGAGCGCCACTGCTTGTGAAAGAGTTCGGCAACAAGATCGAGGTAACGATGGTGGGGTTTCCGGTGATTTCCGGGAAGTTGCCGACCCCGTTCGATATGTATGAGCAGGCGAAGATGATGGGAAAGGGGAATGAAATGAAAGCCGTCCTCTTTCGCACCATCCATAAAGATAAGATCACCGGAGTGCTGGATCGCTCGCTAAGGGAAGTCCTGATCAAGGAAGTCGGACTCGATCCGAAGGCTTTTGAGGAAGGAATGGCCAGCGGGAAGCCAGCCAAGATATTCGAAGAGGGGCGCAAGTGGGGCGAGCGCATCAAAGTTCAGTCTACCCCGACCGTGCTCATTGACGGGAATATTAAGGCGGAGAGTATCGACCCGGAGAATCTCAAGTTGATCATCCAGAGCATTCTGGATGCAGATAAGAAGAAGTGATCAGTGATGAGTGATCGCCGAGGTTTCTCCAC
>JBGPVY010000115.1:0-8514 GCA_041491905.1 Nitrospiraceae bacterium
AGTTTCACCGTGCGCGTTCTGCGAGCAAGAAGGGCACCTGGCCGCTCCCTCTCCATCCTTCTGTGGCCGCGCGTTGCGCGAGCAAGGAGACAACCGGTCTGGGTGCATCCTTTACTCGTGCCGAAGCACGGCCAGCGGCCGGTGGCCGAGAATCCGGTAGGTGCTTGCAAAACCCACTATCAGCGTGAGAAACATCGTGAGGAGGAGGCCGATGCCAAGCACCCGCGGGTTTATGCTCCAGGGAAGATCAAATATATACCGCAACACGACCCATGACAAGACACTCCCGAGGATCAGTCCGATCAACCCGGCGACGGCGCCCAGCAGGACATACTCAATGGCAAAGGCACGTGCAATCAGGCCACGGGTCGCGCCGAGTGCCTTCAGAATGACCGATTCGTAGAGACGCCGGTAGCGTGTCGCTGCGAGTGCCGCCGCCATGACCAACCCGCCGGCAGCAACACAAAATAACGCCACCGCCCTGATCGCGAGCGAGAGACGATCGAGAACCCGTGCGAAACCATCGAGCACGTCGCCGATATGGATCGCGCTGATGTTCGGGAATGAAGCGACGACCGCCTGCTGCAACGGCAGCTCTTCCTGTGGCGAGACCCGTACCGTGGCCACATAGGTAAACGGCGCCCCTTGAATCGCGCCTGGCGACAGGATCATGTAGAAGTTCGTCGAGAAATTCCCCCACTCGACTTTGCGAATACTGCTCACCTCCGCCGACACCGTGGCCCCCTGAATGTCGAACTCCATGATCGAGCCGATGGTAAGGCCTAAATGCGTGGCAGCCTCTTCTTCTACTGAAACCTGTGGGGTCGAGAAGACCTGCCCGGGCTTCCACCATTCCCCTTTGACCAGCTGATTGTCTTTCGGGAGCTGGTCGAGGAAGGTCAGCACATATTCCCGGGTGAAATACCACTGTTTTCCCCGCGCCTCTTTTCCCTCCGTGCGCTTGTCGTCCTTTTCCACTCCTTCTTCTACCGTGACGACATGTCCATCGATCGCATGGAGTCGCGAACGCACCAGCGGCATGAGTTCCGGACGCGCTCGGCCAGTCTGTCGATCGACCAACGACACGAACTCCTGCGCTTGGTCAGGCTGAATGTCGATAAAGAAAAAGGTCGGGGCATCCGCCGGCCGATTCTCCTGTATTTGGTGCAGCAACGCCTGTTCCACCAGCGACACCGTGACAATCACCATCACGCCGATGCCGATGGCAACCATGATCCCTGTCGCCTGGCTCCCCGGCCGAACGACATTGCCCAAGGCATAGCGAAGGCTTAAGACGCGAGGCAATGGCGCCCAGCCCAGCCCTCGCACGAACACCCGCGCACAGACAAAGAGGATTGTGATGGCGAGGGACAACGCACCGAGAAACAGGAAGCCGATCGACCACGAACCGGCTTGCCACACCGAGAGTGCGCAGAGCCCGAGGATGATCCCTCCGGCCGTGCCGACATTCCATCGATCGGCCAGTCCCCATGTCGCCCACCATCGTGACCGAGGCGTCTCAAGCTCGACCGTCGTCTGTTCTGCCTCGCGCCGGAAGATTGCACCTGGATGAATGTCTCGAATTTTCAACAGGGGCCATAGGGTAAACAGCAGCGTCGACAACAGTCCCAGCGTCGCCCCTTTCATCAAGGGCCAGATCGAGGACCACGACAATTCTGAGGAGACGCCTAATTGCTCGAGGAGGTCGGACACAAACAGCGCTGCCATGAGGGGGGGCAGCCCTCGTTGGAGCGCAACCCCCAACAAGATCCCAGCGAGGCTCCCGACACATCCCAAGAAGATCGCTTGCACCACATAGGTCGAGACAACCGTGGCTGAATCTGCGCCGACCGCTTTTAAGATCGCGATCGTCCGCAACTTGTCCCGCAAGAACGCATGAATCGAGGTCCCGACCCCCAGTCCACCGATGAACAGCGCGGTGAGACCGATCAGCCCGAGATAGCGGGAGAGTTGGTCGAGAAATTGCCTCAACTGTGACTGGGCCGTGCGATAGCTGGACACGCGCGCGGAATCTGCCGCCAGCCGGTCGCGCAGTTCAGAGAGGAGCGGTTCCACCGGCATATCGGGGGGTGTCTTCACGAGATACCGTTCTCGCACCCGGCTTCCAGGCTTGATCAGCTCCGCCGCCCGTAATCCCTCCTGCGCAATCATCACCCGTGGGCCCAAGGTGAAGGCATTGGCCATTCGATCCGGCTCGGTCCGCACGATGCCGGTGATCAGAAACATTGATTGACCAATCTTCAATTGATCACCGACCGAGAGGCCCATCCGAATCAGCAGCGACTCCTGCACCACCGCACCAAAACAGGAATGCCCGCCACAGCGTCGCTCATCCGGGTGGAGCAGGACATCAAGCGATTGCGCTGGGTCGAGTCGAATCGCCCCGTACAGGGGATACATCGATTCGACCGCTTTAAGTTCGATGATCTGGGTCGATTGGGTCACAGCGGATCCGTGAGCCGTGCGCGCGGCCATGGCTACGAGCTCGCTCACATGGGTGAAGGCCATGCCTCGATCGCCCAGTGCATGCAACACCGCCTGCCCCGCGAGACTCAGGGGATGCGTCAGACGAATTTCGAGATCGCCGCCTAACAACCCCCGCGCTTCTTTCGTGACGGCGCGCTCTACATTCGAGCTAAACAGCGACACCCCGACCAAGGCCCCGACGCCGATCGCGATACAGGCGAAGAAATAGAGAAAGTGCCGCCAGGCTCCCCGGGTTTCACGCCAGGCCATCCTGAAGATAAAGCGATTCACGGGGATGACTCTGCGACCCGACTGTCTGCGTCGGTGAAGGTGTCGGATTCGATGCGGCCGTCGCGCAATGCAATCACGCGTTCCATCGAGGACGCGATGGCTCGCTCATGCGTGACGAGGACTAAAGTGGTGCCGTAATCGCGATGGAGAGAACGGAGCAGATTCATCACATGCTGGCCCGTGGCCGAATCCAAGTTGCCGGTGGGCTCGTCTGCCAACAGAATCGGGGGGTGACAGGCAAACGCTCTGGCCACTGCCACCCGCTGCTGCTCGCCGCCCGACAGTTGGACGGGATAATGATGCAGCCGCTCTCCCAGGCCGACGGCCCGCAACAGCTCCGTCGCGCGATCCTGTGCCGTGCGCATCCCTGCCAACTCCAGCGGCACCAAGACGTTTTCCAGGGCGGTGAGGGTGGGAATGAGATGGAAGGATTGGAAGATGTAGCCGATGTGATCGCGACGATACCGCGCCAAGGCACTCTCGCGCATCGTCGAGATTTCTACGCCGCTCAACGTGATGGAGCCGGAGGTTGGGCGATCCAGTCCCGCGATGAGGCCCAGCAAGGTGGACTTCCCGCTCCCGGATGGACCGACGATGGCCACACGCTGCTTATCAGGAATCTCAAGTGTAATATCGTCGAGGATCGTGATCTGATGGCCTCCGCCGGCCAAGCGCATCGTCAGGTGAGACAGGGTGATCATATTGTCCGTTAGCCCGCATTATTCATGACGGTTCGTCGCGAAATCGTGCAGTCGCGTTGCGAGACGGGCATGCGGAGCCGCGAGGCCCCGAGGCGTACTTGAACAGTACGTCGAGGGAGCGAGCGGCGAGCCTGCCCGCCGAAGGCTCGTCGCAGCAGCGAGTCCGCGATTGTAGCAGAAGCGCTCATGAATAATGCGGGCCAACTCCGACAGTATCGTCCACGTAAATGCTATATTATACTGGATGATGATGCGCCGCTCATGGATTCTCACAAAACTATTTTCCTGCCTCTGCCTCTCCTTGATCCTCCTCTGTGGGTATGACTTCGCCCGTGCGTCCGCCTCTCCGCCCCCGTCGTCGAGCCCCCCTCGCGAGGGCATGGGACCACGTCTGGGAACCGAGGTGACAGCGCAACCGGGCCGACCGAAGAAGCCCGTCTCCGCCGAACGCTTCCGCATCGTCGCCTTCGGCAACAGCCTGACGGCCGGCTTAGGCGTGGCGCCGGATCAATCGTATCCCGCGCACCTGCAGCGGGCGTTGAATATAGCGGGCTATGGCTATCGGGTCGTGAACGCGGGAGTCAGCGGCGATACGACAGCCGGCGGAATCCGGAGAGTCTCCTGGGTCCTGAACAGCACGCCGGCGATCGTCATTCTGGAACTCGGCGGCAACGATGGGCTCCGCGGCCTCAGCTTGCACGAGACGAAAGCCAACCTCGAACGGATTATTCAACAACTCCAACAGGCCTCGGTCACCGTCGTGTTAGCGGGAATGAAACTTCCTCCGAATTATGGACAGGAGTATACCTCGGGGTTTGAGGCGCTCTACCAGACCCTAGCGAAGCAATATAGCCTGACACTGATTCCATTTTTTCTCGATGGGGTGGCAGGCTCGTCTTCGCTCAATCAGGCCGACGGCATTCATCCGACAGGAGAGGGCTATCGCCTGATTGTCGAGAAGGTCTTCCCAACGCTTGAGCCACTGCTGCAACGAAACCGGTAAAGGCAGTCAGCATTATTCATGACGGTTCGTCCGAAATGGCGGAGTTGAGCGCGACTCGCGTGATGGGTGAGGCGGTCTGAAGGTTGAAGGATTCGGAACTTCGAACTCAGAACTTCGAACTTCGAGTTACGGAACTTCGAGTTACGCTTTTCCCGCCAGTCTCGCCCGTCTCGCTTGAGTCAGGCATCGGCGATTGCAGTAGAAACGTTCATGAATATTACGGGTTGAGCCAAGCATTGCGCGGCGCTCGATGAGACGCGCCGCGCAGTGGGTCTGGAGAGGAAACTACCTAGGACTCATTCGATGCGAGATGGCCGGGTTCCGTAAGCTACTTTCCTTTGCCTTTCGGCTTCTGCGCGGCTTCTTCGGCATGCGCCAGCGATTCCTCCGTATGCTTCAGAGCTTCTTTGGCATGCTCGAGCGCTTCCTTAGCGTGGGCATCGGCGTTTCCTTTTAGTGCCTCTTCCAGATGCTTAATGGTTTCCTTCTGGTGCTCGATGCCTTCCTTGGCATGCTTGATCGTTTCCTTGACATGAACATTTCCGCCCGCGAATGCGGGAATCGTCACGCCGCCTGCGATAAGACCACAGACAGCGACTGCGACAACGATAGCTTTAACTCGGCTCATAACCCCTCCTCTGTAATGGTAGACTCAAAACCGGAACAGGATCATACATCAACGGCAGACATTTGTTAACCTGCATAACTCATGACGGCTCTCAATTCTTCTCCCCGAAGAGCCGGGGACAGCGATGATTCCAACAATGCACCGCTCCTCAGCCGCCCCCCACTCCGGTCCACCGTCTTTCCCATCCTTCGCACCAATCGCTATAACTGTCCCCATCAGGCTGCGTAAAACTATGTGGGCACGTGAGAACTTCGATGGTCCGCACCTGTGCCACAATAGGAGAACAGTCCCGCAGGGCGGCTTTTCGTCACTTCATGACCTCGCCCGTGCAATACCAGCTATCGCCCTTCACACCGTTGATTGCCGCGACAAGCTGTTCTGGCTTCACCTTGCCGGATTCGACGGTTACCACCGCGTGGCCTTTCATGCTTTTGACATCGACCGTCTTCACGCCGGCTACTTTCGTCAGCGCATCTCGGACATTACTCAAATAGGCATCGCAGTACTTGCCGCCGAGCATGAGCATCACGCTTTCCTCGGCCGAAATGGCCGGTGTCGTGATCGCACACATGAACCCAATCAGAACCCCGAGCTTGATGAATGTCTTCATGGCCTTCCCTCCTGTTGATTCGTTACAAGTTTCCCCTCAGCGCGATCCACCCGCGCCGAGTAATTCCATCCTGACGGACCCCTGTCATCGACAAGAAGTCTGCGGCTTCCCCCACGCGCAAGAGTTCTTTATCCATGGTCCTCTTAATGTCGAAATCGTCCTTGTTTTGTCTGTAAGGGGGCATGGTGTCCTGCCCCCTTACATACCCTTTCTCCGGCACAGGACAGTGGCGTAACGGTGTAGTCCGTACATGCCCATCATCGGAAGCTTCCGCCGAATTCATTCAAAACGATGAAGGAAACCCGATCAGAGCGATCCAACGGTGAAGAACAATACAGGGATGGATAAACTAGAGGAGGGGAGGCGCGCGCGATGGTGGCTGAACCGTGAGGACAGCACTGATCTGTGGTTCGAAAAACTCTTGCTCTATTGAGAGCGACTTGTTCAACGGGAGCGAAGTGGACCGAGATTCCCTCGACGGCATTGGCTACGATACAGAGCCATGAACAGAGTGCGGTTGCATGGGCGGAGGCGTCATGATGCGCATGCTGGGCAGCATGCGCTGTCAGCTGCGGGTAGACAATCCCGCTGAGCGCCACAAGCCAGAGCGCTAACCCTCCGACTGCAAATTGTTGAATCCTACGGTTCATAGAACTTTTAGCGGCTCTGTTTCTGAATCCGCGCGATGGTTTCATCGATCTTCTGTTCGGTGAGCAGCCCGCCCTTGACATATTCCTGCACGCGCCCCTCTTGATCGATGAACACGCTCACGGGTAATCCGAACACGCCGAACTGACTGGCCACTTTATTGTCGCGATCCATCAGGACCGGGAATGTATGGCCGTACTGCTTGATATGCTCGCGGACTTTGGCATCGTCCTCCAATTCGTTGACGGCGAGGACTACGAAGCCTTTGTCACGCAACTTGTCATAAATCTTTTGCATGGCCGGCATCTCGGTCGTGCAGGGTTTGCACCATGTGGCCCAGAAGTTCACGAGCACGATCTTCCCGCGATACTGGCTGAGGCTCTGTGATTTGCCCTCCAGATCGTTCAGGCTGAAATCCTCTGCCTGCATGCCGACCGTTGGGACTCGCGAGCCCATGCTCCAGACATCGAACGGCAGGAATCCGAGGGCGGCGACTAGAATACCGACCATCAGAACATGTAGACGTTTCATCGCAATTTCCTCATGACAAGGTTGCACTGCTCTTACGACGGTTTCATGACTTGGAACAACTTCGTGATGCCGAATACATAGCTCACACCTTGAGCCGGATTCCCATTGAAATCACGGGCTATAGGGATCTGGGAATAGAAATACAACGACGCATTTTCAGTCAGAGAAGTCTTGAGGAGTTCACCAAGACTGAGTTGGAAACCAGGTGTATAGGCAAAGTACGAAGAACCAGTTGTGGGAACCCCTCGGTTCGTTATGTTCGGATCGAGCACAATTACCTCGTCGGGGAACGTTGGATCGCTAGGAGTCTGTGATCGAGCCAGTGACCCGCTATAAGAATCGTGAACCATGTAGCGGTAGTTGAACTGATTGCTCAGCACAAGCCAGGGAACCGTGACGAGATTCGCGCCGAATCCTAAATCGAATTGATCGCCGAATTGATAGCCAAAGTTATTGCGGAACGTGTGCCGGTAACTGGCAGAGGCGAATTGGTTCAACCGATGGGGAATGACTTCATAGGTTTGATAGATCGATCCTTGAAGACCGACTTGACCGCGTCCAAGCTGGGCTGTCGGTTCCATCGTCTCAGCGCCCTCAAGACCCGCAGTCTTCTGATTATGATCACCCGTGGGAAGATACAGGCCGAAGCCCGCTACAACCATACTGCTCAGCGTGGGCAACAGGTTGTACTTCGCGTTAATCAAAATGTCACCGATGCCGTTATCTGAAAACCGGGTGAGCTCACCGGCACCACCATTAACCTCTCCCAATCCATCTAGATGTTGATGTTTGATCCGCTTATAGGGGATCGCGACTTCGATCCCGAAGTGATCGGTGACGCCGTAGTTCAAATCCAGCGTATACATTTGACTAATTGTTCGGATCTCCTGGTGATGGCCAAGAATCAGCTGTCGATTGTCGAGATCGACCGCGGGAATCACCCCGTTCGTGCCACTCAGCAACGTCCCTTGAGGCGTATAGTTATAATAGGCGTTTATGGTAAGCAGACCCGCTGGCGACACCTGCTGTTGAGACCCGATCACGACAAAACAGGTGACGGAGCCGCACGATGCCTGTGCGGTCTGGACGCCTGGCCACGAGAAGAAGACGAGTGCAAGACTGAGAATGAATCCGAGTATGAACCGTTTCCCTGCCATGATGATGCTGGTCCTTTCTCTCTATAAAGAATCGTCTCTATCCGCCTGTCCCACAACCCACTCAGTGGATCGTGTGAAAGACGGAATGTGCCCTGATGCGAGCCGATGGGGTAACAGAGACTACAGAGAGAAAGACGGAGGGGCGCGGCTGGAAGAAGTTTGGCACACCTCAATTGAGGGATGCGTAGAATGGGAGAGTGGGATGAGATCTATGAGACTGAGTTCGGCCTGAAACGGGACCACCGCCGTATCGAGAATCGCCCCGGCAGCACACATCCAGGAGCAGAGCACGGTGCCATGCGTGGCAGCCTGATGATGGGCATGGTGCCCGGCATGCTCGACCGACTGCGCCTGAGCCAATCCGCCGACGGAAAGGACACAGAGAACCAGGAGGATCGACACGAATTTGAGGGCGACGTGGTTCATCAGAAGACTACCCAGTGTGACTCAGTCAAATC
>JBGPVY010000030.1:0-17824 GCA_041491905.1 Nitrospiraceae bacterium
ATCGCTCTCGCGTCATATCGGCCAACGATCCCCCAGCAACATCGTGTCCTGTACCCATGCGTGCTTGTACCACAGGCTCTGCATCGTGCGTTCGCCATACTATGGGGGAGGGTAGGGTGGGGGGCGACGAACCGTCATGAATGAAGCTCCCCGCAGCAGCCTACTCCGCCGAAGTAGCCACTTCGGCTACGAAGGCCGGAAGCTACGGGGTATTCGGCGAAGGAGAATAATGAGGGCTGCGTTACGTCCCCCTTCATTTGAGGTACCTCTTTTAGGTCTAACCAACTCCGCGGCGACCCGTTACTTTGTGACTGGAAGGGTGCACAAGGAGGGCATCATGACCTGTACGCGTTGTCAGAGTTGTATGGCGAAAGATCACTTCATTGATCTCTTGGAGAGCGCCGAGAGTGTGTGGATGGCGGGCTGGCGCTGCCTCAACTGCGGAAACGTCCTTGACCCCGTGATGGAGCGGAATCGCCTCGGACGGGGAATGGTCGCCGTCGTCTCAACCGCACGAGTGCCAGTCCATAACAAGATCGGGCTCAAGAAGATGTCGATGTCAGCGCAGGCCTCGCGGCCTAATCAGCCGTGCCATTAGTCCCTGTGACATGCCGGAGATACATCGTCCTACCTCAACCGGCTTCGAGAGCCCTTGTCCGCTTTCCCATGTTTTCTTGCCACGTTGTGGAGGCTGGGCTAGACTTTCTCCACACTCTATGGCACGAGCAAAAACATCAGAACAGTCCCGCTCGCGCTCCAAAGCCGCCACGATTGAAGAGCTCACCCGTGGTGCCGAAAAGCTCCAGGAATTCCTCGCACAAATGGAAGACCTTGGCCGAGAAGGCTTCCCTTATCTCGACGCGGCCAAGGCGAGAACAGAATTGCAATTCCGTGAGTGCATTCGCCGCACGTTTGGCGAGAAATCCCCTGAATTCCAAGAGCACCGGCACCACAGACTTCTCATGGACAGCCCTAAGGACACGCAGCAGAGCATCACCCTGATCAAGACCCTTATTGCCACGCTTGAGCAGAAGAAACTTGACCTGCAAGGAGGAGCTTCTCCCCAACAGATCCCAGCAACGCCGCCGGCCCCACCAATACCCACGCGCCCACAGATGACCTTAGTGCCGGCATCGCCCCCGATGGTCCATATGACTATGACGCAAACAGCACCGGTCACGCCACCGCCAATGATCATGTCCGTTGCCATGACCACGAATCTCGACCTGTCCTCAGCCACCGCAGCACCGAGTCCACCTCCACCCCCCCTGGCACCCTCAGCCGCTTCAGGGGAGGCGGAGCCTCTGAGCCCATCCACGTCTCTGCCCGAACCGGCACCGATTTCACCAGCCCCGACCTCGACAGCGATGTCGCATACGCCACCGCAACCGGTGGCTCGGCTCGCCCCGGCACCCCTGCATCAGCCACCCCAAACTGCACAGCCCGCGCAGGCGTCTTCGTCCCATGCCAACAGGCCACCGCAGCCACCACAACGTGAACCGGAGCCCATCATGCATCCAATTCCCTCCGCCACGCCGGAGCACCAGATGCAGGAAGCGCCTCCCGTCCCCACGCATCTGCAGACGCGCCCCTCGATGCAGATCGGCTCCTCCTCGCATCAGGAGCCCGCACCTCAGTCTCCTCAGGACGGATCGGACTCCGTCGAACGCGTGAAGACACTCTGTTGTCGGTTCCACTCCGTCGCTCGGCAGTTGCGACTCCGTGGGGAATATCGAGCCACGTTAATTGTGGAAGACGAGTTCGATGCGCATGATCTGCTGCATGCACTCCTACGGATCCAATTTGATAATATCGACACGGATGAATGGACGCCGAGTTATTCAAGCGGAGCCCCGCGCACGACACTCTTGCTGAACGACAGTCGTCTTGCGGTGATCGTCAAGAAAACACGCCCCGGTCTCAATGCCAAAGACCTCACTGACCAACTCCGGATTGACGCAGAACGGTATCGATCCCACGGCCGCTGCACAACGCTCTTGTGCTTTATGTACGACCCCGAGGGCCGTATCGGGAACCCTCGAGGCCTCGAAGCTAGTCTCACGAGCATGAGCGATTCATTTGTTATCGACGTACTTGTCGCCCCGAAATGAGGTTATGAATGAAGAAGTCTAAACCTGCCGTCGCCACGCTCCCCACATCGTCTGTGGGCACTCCCGCATTGACAGAGGAGACAGGCATCCGCTACGTTGGCCAGGACCCCGCTATTTCTGCGGTGCCTTGTACGATTCACGCCCCAGTCGATGGCGGGAGAATCATGTCAGATCGGGCCTACGTGCTCATCAATGTACAGGCGGGACGCACGAGCGATGTGGTTCGGGCTCTGTCCGGAATAAAGCAGATCAAGACCGTCGACCCCTGCTGGGGCAAGCCGGATATTATTGTGGTGGTGGAAGTGTCGGACCAGGATGCCCTGACCCAGTTGGTGCTGAGCCGGATTCATGAGATCGACGGCGTCTTGCAGACTGACACCCATCTCGTCTATCGATTGAAGGCCAGTAACGCCAAGTGACCCTGTTTCCTACTCTAGCTCTCCGCTGTCGGCATCATCGCCAAGTTCCAATCCAAACCGGTCAGCCATCCGGTAGAGCGTGCGCCGATCAATGCCAAGAATCTTTGCGGCTTTGACTTTATTCCCCTTGGTTTCCTTCAGCACGCGGACGAGATGACGCTTCTCAACCTCCTCAAGCGATAAACACCCCTCATCGCTATGGCCGATCGCCCCGGCGGTTTCCTTCGATGGCGTCTCCGTCTGACGCAGCGATGCCGGCAGATCGTCCGGCGTGAGGAGGGGACCGTGACTCAACGAGGCAGCCCGCTCAATGGCGTTTTCCAACTCGCGCACATTGCCAGGCCACCGGTATTGCATCAACAACGTCATCGTCTCCGGCAGCACCCCGCGCACCGTATGCGTCACCCCCCCCGCGCATTTCTGCAAGAAGTGATGCACCAACATCGGAATATCTTCTTGCCGCTCCACAAGCGACGGCAAGGTGATACGCACGACATTGAGCCGATAAAATAAGTCGTCCCGAAACTTCCCCTCCTTGACGAGTTGCTCGAGATCTCGATTTGTCGCAGCGATGATACGAACATCGACTTTGGTCGATGTAGTGCTGCCGACACGCCGGACTTCGTGATCTTGCATCACCCGCAACAACTTCACTTGCACGGCCTGCCCCAACTCGCCGATTTCGTCGAGAAACAACGTGCCCCCGTTGGCGGATTCAAAGAGGCCGATTTTGTTTCCCACCGCGCCGGTAAAGGCTCCCTTCTCATATCCGAACATTTCCGACTCCAGCAGGGTATCCGGCAACGCCCCACAATTCACCGGAATGAACGGCTTGTCCCGACGAGGCCCATTCGCATGGATCGCCCGCGCAATCAGCTCCTTGCCGGTCCCGCTTTCCCCTTGCAGGAGCACCGAGCTCTTGCTGTCGGTCACTCGAGCCACCAGCTTATACACTTCCAGCATGGCGGGACTGCTCCCCACCAGCGGAGACCATTCATCCTTGCTCTTCAACTCTTCACGAAACCGGGCATTCTCTCGAACGAGCCGGCAGTGATCGAGACTCCGCTTGACCACCAGCTTAATATCTTCTTTCTTAAACGGCTTGGCGAGATAGTCGTAGGCCCCTTGCTTGATCGCTTCGATCGCACCTTCCAGAGATCCAAACGCGGTCAGCACCACAACTGCTGTGTCAGGGCTCATACGTTTAAATTCACGCAAGACCGTGAGCCCATCGACCGCGCCCATACGAATATCTGTCAGCACCAGATCCACTCGCCCATGGCGTCCACGAGCGATGACCTCTTCTCCACTGGCGAAGGCTTCAACGGCATAGCCTTCCTTGTTTAATGCCTCAGCCAGGAGATCGCGCGCTACCACATCGTCGTCGGCTACGAGAATCTTCACTGGTTGCATCAGTCCCCCTCTGCCACGCGCGTCGGCTCGGTCTTCAATCCAGGTAAGGTTACGGTCACGGTTGTACCGAGCCCAGTCTCGCTCTCGAGCACAAGATTGCCTCCATGGGCCAGGACCGTTTCGCGGCTCAAGAATAGCCCTAATCCGGTGCCCTTGCCAACCGCCTTGGTCGTAAAAAATGGTTCGAAGGCTTTCTGCACATCGGCCTCCGGCATGCCGCATCCCGTATCCCGCACCGCGATCGTGATCACTAGAGGGGACATCGCGTCGACCACCCGACGACCGCGGTCGAGTTCGTCGGATGAGGCTGCACGGGCTCCTACTAACACGCTCACCGCTCCAAGTGCTGGTGTGGCGGCTAAGGCATTGGCGAATACGTTCACCAACACTTGATGCATCTTTTCAGCATCGGCCCAGACGAGCGGGAGGTCCCCGGGAATCTCGATCGTCATTGTAATCTCTTTCGCATGGAAGGCCGGTTCCATGAGTGCGACCGCCTGGCTGATCACCTGCGCCACGGGCAACCACGTCGGTTCAGGCTGGCGCTGTCTGGTTGAGGACAGCAAATCCTGAATGATCCGAACCACCCGTGTGAGCTGCTCATCGATCACTGTCACCCGCTTCTTCATCTCAGGCGTGACACCCGGCTCTTCAGCCAGCGCTTGCACGTGCCAGGCAATCGAGTGCAGCGGCGTTCCGACCTCATGCGCCACGGAAGCCACCAGTTGCCCCACCGCGGCTAAGCGTTCCGAACGATTCAGCTGGTCTTTCGCATCGACCAGCTGCGTATTGGCCTTCAGGAGATTTTCTGTCTCCCGGGCGAGAGCTGCACGTGCCGCCTCCTCTCTCGTCTTGCGCTCTTCCCAAGTCATGCCGATATAGGCTACGACCAGGAGTACTCCTGCGACCACACTGCGATTGATTACTGCCGACTGAAACCGTCCCGGTTTGGTCGGTTGCATCAACCCCATATAGGTCGCCACGATACAGGCCACCACTGTCAGGAGCATCAGGCTGCGACTGCGCAATGTTGCAACCAACAGAATCGGCAACACAAAACCGTACGCGCCGACAACGTTCGCCGGGGCGGCCATTTCGAGAATGACGATCACCAGGAACACTGCCCCTGCGATCGCCAGCACAATGCGATTTTGCTTCAACATGGGAATGGGAGATACGTACACCGCTGATGAACCATTGTGAGATCTCTAGCAGGCTGTGGAAAAACCATTTCGGCACAGCAGAACTTTGAGGGCCTGCACGCCCAGGAGAAAAAACACCCTTCCGGATGCTCAAAAAGGCCAGAAATCTCACCCGCCCAACCCTGGCGCGCCGAGACGCGCCTTGTCCCAAGCAAGGCCGCAGGCGAGTCGAAACCGGAGGCGTACCCTCGGGGGTACGTTGAGGATTTCGATGAGTCGAGAACGAAGCTGGCGGATTTTTTCAGCATCCGGTATAGAGGGTCTTACCCTAGCGGACGGGTCGAACGCAAGACAGCCCCAAGCTGCCCCAGACGTTCATCACACAACATCTCCTCCACACGAACCGCATACTTACGGGTCCAGTTCGGATGACTGTCGACCGTCCCAGGAAGATTGGTTTGCGACAGTTCGCCCAAGCCGTCTTCGAGATTCGCCAACATGATATAGGACGGTGTGCGAGCCAGGTAGAGATGAATCGCTCGGCAGAGATCAGTCGTCATGGCTGGCGCGGTGGCCAGATCCTCAGTCACGCCATTCGGCAGGAGGCTTTCCCGCTTAAGAGCACTGAGGATGCCTGCCTTGTCGCGCTGGCGCTCCTCCCAGGTATGCTGGCGCGCCGCGTCATCTGTAAAGGCGCCCAATCCAGCCCGTACTTGCAAGTCCTCGCCGGACCAAAATCCAGTGAGCGTCGGCAAGTCGTGCGTCGTGGCTACAGCCAACGATTGCGCGGGATAGTCGCCAGGCGACTTCATTGCACCGTCTGCACCGCGCTCGAAGTAGAACACACGATACGACAGCACTCTCGCCTTCGCCAACTGCTCTCTGACCCAATCGGGCACGGTGCCGAGGTCTTCTCCAATGACTAGGGTTTTGGATCGAACGCTCTCCAACGCCACGATCGCCAACAAGTCTTCGAAGGGGTACTGCACATACGTGCCCTCGGACGCGGGCCTCCCGCGCGGAATCCAGAAGAGACGGCAGAACGCCATCACATGATCCAATCGGATGGCCCCGCCGGATCGGAAATTGTTGCGCAGCAACTGGATCATCAGTTCATAGCCGCTGGCGCGCAGTGCGCGAGGATTCATGGGGGGCAAGCCCCAATTTTGTCCCTCTGGCGCAAACGCGTCCGGTGGGGCGCCGCAGTCGGCTCCGAGCGCCAGCACCGATTGATAGATCCAGGCTTCGGCTCCATTCCGATCGGCACCAAGAGCCACGTCATGATACAGCCCAATCGGCATCGCCAGCTGCTCGGCCGTCCGTCGGATCTCGTTCAGCTGTTCGCTCGCCACCCACTGAATGTATTGAAAGAAGCGAACGCGCTTCCGGTGCCGTTTCGCATATTCACGAACCGGTTGGCCAGGCATCAGAAATTGTTTGGGCCAATCGTGCCAGGTGACCGACTTGGATTGAATCAGCCGGCGTTCTTCCTCCAACGTCTGGAAGGTGGCATACACCTCGAGCGGCGTGCCCTCAGACTGGATAAACCGCTCCAAGAGCCAGGCGCGCGCAGTTTTCGGTTGGAGATTTGGCTCCTCTCCGCTGTAGGCTTCTGTGAGGAATTTGCGATAGGCCAAATCGAGCATGGTGCGCTTGGCAGTTGCAATGGCGTCGTAGTCCACCTGTTGGCTCTCTCGCAGCGCCTGAAGCTTGGCTTGAAACTCGGGAGCAAGGAATTGTTGCTGCGCATTCTCCGACCTATCAAATTCCGGCAGCCGCTCAAGATCGATATAGAGTTCATTGAGATACAGCCGGCTATACGGAGTATAGGGGCTGATGTGATACGGCGCGGTATTCCGCAGTGCGTGCAGCGGATTGAGCCCGATGACTCCGGCGCCAAGCACCTTCCCGGCCCACTCCACAATCCGACCGAGATCGGTGAAGTCGCCGCACCCCCAATTACGATCAGAGGACAACGAATAAAGCTGCAAGGCTATTCCCCACAGCCGTTGGTTCGCCTCGAGCGACGGCGGAACATAGCATTGGTATGGCGCCACGATGACACGCATCGTCCCCACGACCCCCCCGACTAAGCCCTCGGCCCGTACCGTCAAATTGTAGTACCCGAGCGAGAGACCACGCGGGGCAGGTATTTCGACACGCACATGCCGTCGACCATTAAGAAAACGGACTTCCACAGCGGAAAGCCCAGGCCCTGCCTGCCCTTCCTGCACCACTGTATTTGCTTCGTCGCGGATCTGCCACTCCACTGAGACGGACCCTTCTTTCCCGTCCTCGAGTGCCAGATAACAGGACACAGAAGGTCCCGCCTCATTGTCACGCAGGATCCTCACCGGGTCGCAGGGGCGTTGCCACGGCGCCTCATCCCATTCTCGCAGTGCCTGTGTCAGCGATGCGGTCGAATCGACCACAAAGCCCATGGCAGTCAGAATGGCGCGCCGGGTGTCGTCAGAGGTGAGGTGAAGATTACCTGCGATATCGTGATAGTCAGCCGCGATGCCGGCACGTTCAGCGAGTTTGGCAAGAAGGGTCTGCTCCGTCTGGTCCTGCATGCACGGGAGTCTGCGTGAAGACTGCTGGCATGTCAAGCTATCCTATTGTTCTTACAGACGAATTTTGTATAATCACCTTCTCGTGTCCACCGACCTCAGCCACGTTCGACTCGTCACCAGCTCCTGGGCCTATGAAGGCTGGCATGGATTGGTCTATCAACGGATCTATCCGAAGAGCCGATTCAGCCAAGACACGCTGACAGAATATGCCGGCTTCGAGATGGATGGCATTGCACTGTTTCGCACCGTCGGCATCGACCATTCCTTCTATCGCCCGGCCAGTGCCACGCAACTCGCACACTATGCGAGGCAAGTCCCTGAAGATTTCCGCTTCTGTTCCAAGGTCTGGGAAGAGATCACCATCCCGGTTTTTGCGAATCTTCCCCGCTACGGAGCCAAATCCGGGAAACCCAACCCACGATTTCTTGATACCGGCGCATTTCGGGACTTGGTCTGGGCGCCGGCACATGAGAGCTTGGGATCGAAACTTGGTCCGTTCATTTTTGAGTTTCAGCGCTGGGGCATGGAGCCTACCGTCTTTCTTGAAGCGTTGGACCGATTTCTCGGCATGTTGCCACCAGGGCCACTGTACGCAACAGAAATCCGCAATCCCGCAATTCTTGGATCGCGCTACCTGAGCATCCTTCGCACACACCATGTCTCCCACGTGTACAACCATTGGACGGCCATACCGCCACTCTCCGACCAACACCGCCTGCTCGAGCTGACCTTTACCGCCCCCCATGTCGTTATCCGGCTCCTCACGCCGATGGGACTCGCCTATGAAAAAGCCGTCGAACGATACGCACCCTACGACCGGATCATCGCCGCACAACCTCGCATGAGACAGGACACCACGGCGTTGGTTCAGCAGATCGTAGCCCAGGGAAAGAGTGCGTACTTGCTTGTGAATAATCGGGCCGAGGGTTGTTCGCCGTTGACGATCCAAGCCTTGGTAGCCGGACTCAAGAGCTAACGTCCCCCGCCCTTTGTGGTCCATCCGCACGCATGGTCGCATTGGCAAGGGGTGCCCACTCGCAACAGGCGATCGCGCTTCTCGCAGCAACAACCTTGAGGAGGTTCTATATTGAAGCATCGCAGGCCGACAGTCCCTCTCCCGCGGGCAGCACCCCTACTAGTGTGCTTAATCTTGGCGGGTTTCGTGAGGCAAGCAATCAGACATTGACAGTTTTCTTCTCACCCAGTAGCCTGCTCCCCGATCTTGTCCCTGCGATGCGTGCACGGCCAGGCACCCAGTTTTCGAGAATCATCCTCACCGGGGCTTCAGCACCAGTCGGACGGTTCGCGAATTCTCGTTGTCATACCACTGTGCGTTGGAGGCTGGCTACGTGTTGACGCTCTTTGCTATGTCCCTCTTTTTGAGTGCATTCCTCCTTTTCCTCGTGCAACCCATGATCGCCAAAATGGTCCTTCCCCTGTTGGGCGGGACTCCCGCGGTATGGAATACCTGTATGCTGTTCTTCCAGGTGATGCTATTGGCCGGCTACGGCTACGTGCATGCCCTCACCACGCGCTTCAGTATCCGTCGACAAGTGTCGGCCCACCTCACGCTTCTCTGTACCCCTCTCTTGTTGCTACCGATCGGCGTGGCCTCTCACTGGGTGGTCCTCAACCCTGATTATCCAATTCCCTGGCTGCTGGGGCTCTTAACCCTTTCGGTTGGTCTGCCGTTTTTCGTGCTCTCGACCACGGCGCCTCTCCTCCAAAAGTGGTTCTCGAGCTTGGAACATGCCTCAGCGAGAGATCCATACTTTCTCTACGCGGCGAGTAACGTGGGCAGCATGCTCGCGCTTCTGGGCTATCCTGTGATGATCGAACCGTATTTCCCCTTGAAAAGTGAACAGTGGTTTTCTCAGAGCTGGATGTGGAGTCTGGGTTACACATGCCTGCTGATGTTGGTGTCGGTGTGTGGCTGGATTGTGCGACGGCCGTCTCTCCATGCAGTGGTCAAGGCCCGGCGTGATGTCGCTGTTGGTCAGACCGCCATCGTCTCTCCCCCTCCAAATCCTTCCACCTATATACGCTGGGTCGCGCTGGCCTTTATCCCGTCCTCTCTTATGCTCGGCGCGACGGCCTACATCACGCTCAATATTGCGGCGATCCCACTTTTGTGGGTGATTCCGTTGGCGTTGTATCTCCTCAGTTTTATTCTCGTGTTTGCCAAGTGGCCGTCTGTGGTCCACCGGGCCATGATCGTGATCATGCCACTGGCGATTCTCCTGATCGTCTTGAGTCTGATGCCGTCCGGGGTCACGGTGCGGTTTTGGATCATCATCCTGCTTCATCTCGCGACATTATTTGTCGTGGCGCTGGTCTGCCACGGTGAACTGGCTCGCAGCCGACCGCCGATCACCCACCTGACGATCTTCTATCTGCTCATGTCCGTCGGTGGTGCCCTCGGCGGTATCTTCAACGCTCTCATCGCACCGGTGGTCTTTAACGGCCTCGTTGAATATCAACTCGTGCTCGTGCTGGCTGTGCTTGTCTTGCCCCGTTTGAAGGAGAGTTCAGAGGTGCAGGGGGGGCGATGGAACTGGGCTTACGTCTGGACCAATGGAGGGGTACGCCACGATATGGCCTGGGCCTTCTTCCTGGGGGTTGTCACCCTCGGGCTGGTTTGGCTTTCGACATCGACCGGTCAGGGATCGCCTGTTCTTGCGAGCCTGTCTCCGTCGTTGTTCCAAGGCATTGAGTCGGTGAGTCGCCTGGTCGATGTCCCATCCAAGCAGTTGTTGGCTCAGGTGGCGTGTGGGCTCCCGCTCTTGCTTTGTTATGGGTGTGTCGCGCGCCCTCTTCGTCTTGGCCTCGGACTGGGAGCGATCCTGCTTGCCTCCAGTTATTCTACTGCGCTCCATGACGATGTTGTTCTGTACCAGGAACGGACGTTCTTCGGCGTATTGAAAGTCGAGCGGAATCAGGAGGAGAACTGGCACAAACTGCTGCATGGTACCACGAGCCATGGCAAGCAAAGTTTAGATCCGAGTCGTCGGGACGAACCTCTGACCTACTATCATCGCGCAGGGCCAATCGGGCAGGCGTTTGCAACATGGAAGGGTCCCTACGCCAAGACACAGATCGCGGTGATTGGCCTGGGAACCGGTACGCTTGCCAGTTATATTCAACCTGGACAGTCTCTGACGTTCTACGAGATTGATCCGGCGGTGGTTCGGATCGCGCAGTCCCCCCGCTACTTTACTTACTATGAGGCGGGTCAACAACGGGGGGGTGATCTCCGGGTTGTCATTGGAGATGCCCGACTCAAACTGGGAGAGGCTCCGGATCATCGCTACGATCTCATCGTCCTTGACGCGTTCAGTTCAGATGCAATTCCAGTTCATCTCATCACCCGTGAGGCGGTGGCGATGTACTTTCGTAAGCTGACCGACGATGGGGTCGTGGCGTTGCACATTTCGAATCGGTATCTGGGATTGGAGCCAGTGCTGGGGAACCTGGTGAAAGACCTCTCTCTGGTAGGACTTAAGCAATTTGATGATGAAAGTGACAAGCAATTTCCCGGTAAGTCCTCATCAGATTGGGTGCTGCTCGCTCGTCGCAAGGAGGCCTTCGGGAGCCTCGCGGACGACATACGGTGGACGTCGCTCAGGCAGGATCTCCGCGTGGGCGTGTGGACCGACGATTTTTCCAATGTGTTGAGCGTGTTTGACTGGACGAGCCGTCACTAGCGAGCAGGCTGTTGAAAAACGATGCCGGCCCGCCGGAAATCCACTGGTCCGCATGTCTGGGACAACAGGCCACGACCCGCAGGATAGCCGAGCGAGATTGGCTGGATGGGCGAGACGGGGGATAGTTCGAGGTCCGAAGTTCGAAGTTTTCTGAACTTCGGACTCCGAACGTCACACGTTTGCTCATGCCTGACACGATGCTTCCGCCCGTCGCTCGCGTCTCGCGCTTCACGCGCCACGGTCCATGGACGCTGGCGGACTTTTTCAGCATCCTGCTAGCGGGACAGCAGAATTGGTTACAGAGGAGAGAAACGCTAGAAGGAGGCCGTACGGAGAATTTCCCGCGCGGCGTTCGCGCCGGCTGCGCCCATGACTCCCCCCCCAGGATGGGCGGCCGCTCCACAGAGGTAGAGCCCGCGGATCGGGGTATGATAATCGGCGAATCCCGGCACCGGCCGGCAGGCAAAGAGCTGGTTCAGCGTCATCGCGCCTTGGAAAATATTTCCGCCTGTCAGATTAAACGTCCGCTCGAGGTCGAGTGGCGTCAGGACTTGCCGGGCGAGCACGGCGCGCTGAAAATTCGGCGCGTACTCGTTCAAGATCGCAAAACAACGATCGGCAAAACTCTCCCGTAGGTCGTCCCAGGTGGCTCCGCGCAGCTGGTAGGGGGCGTACTGTACGAAGATCGACATGAGGTGTTTGCCTGCTGGGGCCACTGTGGGATCGATGACCGAGGGAATCGTGCATTCCAGAATGGGGCGTTGCGAGGGCTGCCCATACTTCGCATCGTCGAACGCGCGTTCAATGTAGTCCTGGTCTGGGCTGATGTGGATGGTCCCGCGATGATGCGGGCCTGGCTCCAGACCAGGGCAGGCGAGAAAGTTCGGTAATTCCCCCAGCGCCACATTGATTTTCAATGAGGCACTTTCGTAGCTGATGCGACTGACGGCTTCGGAAAATTCTGGCGGAAGTTCCTTCGAGTCCAGTAAGCGGGTAAAGGTCACTTGCGCATCCGCATTGCTGGCGATGACCGCTGCGTAACATTCCTCTCCGTTTGCGAGGGCGACGCCCTGGACGGTCCCATCTCTGACGAGGATTCTGGCTACCTCAGCCTCACAACGGATCTCGGCCTTGAGCTTGCGAGCGGCGGCCGCCAACGATTGCGTGATCCCGCCCATGCCGCCTTGCACATAGCCCCAGACGCCTCGTTTTCCGTTCGTTTCTCCCATCACATGGTGGAAGAGGACATAGGCGGTTCCGGGAGTCAAGGGAGAGGCCATCGCCCCAATCACGGCATCGGTCGCGAGTGTGGCCTTGAGTGCCTCGGATTCAAACCAGCGATCGAGAATCTGGCGTGCCGGGGCGGTGAGGATCTCAAAGACCTCGCTCATGGCCAGGCCTAGTGCTTGGAACGGTTTCCCTGCTCGATACAGGGTCCAGAGGTCTCGCAGGCCTGGTGTCACCAGATTCGGGGGGCTAATGGTCAGCAGAGGTTCGAGGACCGTCGCCATCCGTTCGAGCATGGCTTCATAGGCTGGATAGGCATTTGCGTCCCGGAGACTAAACTTGGCAATTTGCTGATGATTCACGGTCGGATCAGGACCGAGCAATAGATGCCGGCCATCGGGGAAGGGCGTGAACGATGACGGATTGCGCTCCAGAATCTTCAGCCCGTATGACTCGAGGTGCAGATCCTGGATGATCTCCTTGCGGAAGAGGCTGTTCACATACGCGGCCGTGGACACCTTGAAGCCGGGGAACGTTTCCTCAGTGACGCAGGTGCCGCCGACGATGTAGCGACGTTCCAGAACCAAGACTTTCCAGCCTGCCCGGGCGAGATAGCAAGCCGTGACGAGTCCATTGTGACCCGCCCCAACAATAATGGCGTCGTAGTTCGTGGTTCTCATGCCTGATAGTGCCTGAATGGCGATCGCAGTGTACCTCACCCAGTTGTGAACATGAAGTGGGGCCAGGCCCTCCATCAGGCTGCCGAAATGGCTTTTCCGCATCCTGGTAGAACCTTGGGCCCAGACTGACACCTTTTCTTTCCTTCGATCAGAATCGCGCGCTGCGCATTCTCAGCGTAAGAGAAGAGTGAGCCGACACGATCGCCGTTCAGTATAAATCCATAAAACGATTGGACTGGCTGGGCACACATTACCCGGACGGGCTGAGAGAGTCGGCAGACATCATGGTGGACTCCTACGACGACCAGGGCTTTCTGCTTCGAACCGACCGATTCCCGGCCCGCCGCACCCCAACGGGAGAGGACGTCATGAACCCCGGTGCCACGGCTGTTCCCAAAGTCAGGAAGCCGGCGGCAGCCAAGACCTATCGAGTGTGTCTGGTGAAATAACTACAATTTCAGAGCCGAATCACTGTGCGATTGCAAGACCTAACCCCCTTTAGTTGTTTCACGCGGCACGCCGGGCAGACGCGTCTGACCAGGCACCAGCATGCAGGCCGCAGGCGCTCCTACAAGCCGTTCTGACAAACCTGGCGAGTTCATGAGCCTATGGAACGGCACGGCGGAGCCGTGGACCGATGCGCAGCGGCTACGCACAATCCTCACGCGCGCGGTCGCCACATGCATGCTGGCAACCGCTGATCCACCTGCCCTCGTAACCGCGTATTTTGACGCAACGTGACAGGCCGACTGCTTGTTTTGGGTTCATTGACTCCCCCATTTCATTTTGTTAGCCTCAAGCCCCGCCGCGTTGCTACCGACATAGAAGACGAGAAGAGTCCGGCAGCAGCCTTGGCATCCAAATCCCGAAAGGAGTTCCGATGGCTAGCTCAACCGCCTCCCCCGAATTGCTTGCTGAACTGCAAAACAAGGCCACGCAGCTTCGGATCGAGAGCGTTCGTGCAACGACTGAAGCAGGGAGCGGGCATCCGTCCAGCTGCTGTTCCGCTGCGGACATCGTCGCAGCCCTTTTCTTCTCCGTCATGCGATACGACCCCAAAAATCCAAAAGCCCTCAATAGCGATCGGTTTGTGTTGTCAAAAGGCCATGCCGCTCCACTGCTTTACGCCGCCTGGGCGGAGGCAGGTCTCTTCCCGAAAAACGATCTCTTGAAGTTACGCACTTTGACCTCAGATCTGGAAGGGCACCCGACCCCTCGCTTGTCGTTTGTCGATATGGCAACGGGTTCGTTGGGGCAAGGCCTTCCCGTCGGCATCGGCATCGCTCTTAATGCAAAATGCGTCGATAAACTGGATCACCGAACCTACGTCTTGATGGGCGATGGAGAATCCGTCGAGGGATCCGTATGGGAAGCGGCTGAAGTCGCGCGCTATCATGGTTTGGATAACCTCTGTGCCATTGTCGATGTCAATCGACTCGGTCAAAGCGATCCCACCATGCTGCAACACGACATGGAGGGGTATCGCTCTCGGTGGGCCGGCTTTGGATGGCAGGCGCTGGTGGTTGACGGGCACGATCTTTCAGCTCTGCTCGCGGCATTCGATACCGCTGCCGGCACCAAAGGCAAACCGACGGTGCTTCTTGCCAAAACGTTTAAGGGCAAGGGCATCTCTTTCATGGAGAACCAGCCTGGCTGGCATGGGAAGCCGGTGGCCAAAGGCGAGGAAACCCAGAAGGCGATCGATGAGCTGACCAAGCAGTTGAAGCCGAGCAGCACCGCCATTTCGTTTAAGAAACCATCGACCCCGGCTCAGGGACCCTCGTCTATCAGTCCCCTCCCACCTTCGCCCTACAAAGTAGGCGACACTGCCGCGACGCGAGAAGCCTTCGGCAACGCACTTGAGGCACTAGGCTCGGTCAATCCGCTGGTTGTGGGACTCGATGCCGACGTGAAAAATTCGACCTATACGGATAAGTTCGGCAAGAAGTTTCCCAATCGATTCTTTGAAAGTTTTATCGCGGAGCAAAACATGCTTGGGGCCGCAGCTGGTTTAGCTGCCTGCGGGAAAATTCCGTTCGTGGCCACGTTTGCCGCGTTCTTTACGCGAGCCTATGATTTCATCCGCATGGCTGCCATCAGCGGCTCGAACATCAAACTTGTAGGCACACACGTCGGCGTGAGCATCGGGGAAGACGGCCCCTCGCAAATGGGCTTGGAAGATATTGCGATGATGGCTGCGCAACCGGGCGTGACCGTGTTGTATCCGTCCGATGCGACCTGTACGTATCGGCTCGTCGAAACGGCTGCTACGCACAAAGGGATGGTCTACATTCGGGTCGGTCGCCCAAAGTCTCCGGTTCTGTACGGGCCCGATGAAACGTTCCAGATCGGCGGATCGAAGGTCATTCGCCAAAGCGCGTCGGATGTCCTTACGATCGTCGCAGCCGGCGTCACGCTCTTCGAAGCCCTGAAGGCCTACGACACATTGAAAGCTGCCGGCGTCTCCGTGCGGATCGTCGATCTCTATAGCATCGTCCCCATTGACCGCACCACATTGCTGGACAGCGCCAGGGCCACGCAGGGGCGCATCCTCACCGTTGAAGATCATTATGCGCACGGCGGCCTTGGGGATGCTGTGCTCAGCGCGGTCGGGCCCGAAGGCATCAAGGTGCATAAGCTCGCCGTTCGCACGATCCCACACAGCGGGAAGCCGGACGAACTCGTCGACCACTTTGGCATCGGAGCACGATCGATTGTCGAAGCAGCCAAACAAATCACGAAATAAGCCCTTCCGCATCGCCCTTCCTCATGAGTTGGACGGCATTCCTCTCCTGAACATTCTCTCAGGACCGGCGCGCCAACGCATGCCTCAGGAACTGACCAAAACCCACTACGGCAAAGGTGACTTTATTCTAGGTCGCATAAGCGGACGGGAAAACATAGCCTGCATGGCGTGGGCGGCCTGACCGTAAATTCCCGCTTTTCTGTCTTGACAATGGGGTATACGTAAGGCAATGTTGGCGGCATTAACTAAGGAAGGACGGTAGGCGTCTTAAACATGGCCCTTTTCATTGACCGGGTATGTCGGGTATTATGTTGATGGTGGTAGTGGCAGCGCGTCATACGAATCATAGCTAACATCCGCAACTGGGCGGCAAACCGGCCATTCAAGCCGTCGTGGATGATTTCGTCGGGCGAGTCAGGGCCGGTAGCCGTATCAATCAAGCGGAGGGCCTTGCAGCTACATCGGCCTGGGCATGAAATCCGCGCATGCGGGTATGGGCATCACCAATGCCGAGTTCAATGCGCTGGTCGGCCGATCTGGTCACGACTCTGAACAAGTGTAAGGTCGGCGAGCGCGAGCAATCCATGTTGTATCGGTGTTGAGCCCCATGGGGCAAGACATCATCGAGAGACGATAATCACCATCAAGAAAAGGAGGTGCGAATGACGATGCGGAAGGTCGGGATGTCGGTCGTGTTGATGGCATCTGCCCTGATTCTTTCAGGAGGGATGGCTTACTCTGAGGAACCAGTGCCATTGCCTCAAGTTCCGGCCGATTATGCCGGCAAACATATGCCGGCTGGAGGGTGGACGGATCCTAAGGCCATCGCGGAGGGAGCGAAGATTTACACCGGCGAAGCCAACCCGCTAGTCAACTGTGGCAGCTGCCACGGCAAGGACGGTAAACCGGTGAAAAAGGGGGCGCGGGATCTTCGCGATCCGAAGAACACCACCCGTTTCTCGGACAGCTTCTGGTTCTGGCGAGTGTCGGAAGGGGTCCCGAAGACGAAGATGAAGGCCTGGAAGCAGTTCCTGTCGGAAGAGCAGATCTGGCAGGTTATGGCTTACGAGCACCAGTTCTCGCACGAGTTCAAACCAGCCGAACACACGGATTACAAACCCTAAACAGGAGGCAACTTTGAATCCCCTGATAGGGCTGAAATCATTCGGTACGTACCAAGTAAGTGAGAGAAGAAACCGTCAGAGCAATTGAAAATCATAAGGAGGCGTCATGTCTATTAGTTTTTCGCGTAACGTTCGTAATGCCGGATTGATCAGCGCATTGGTCATGGCTCCGTGTCTTGCCATCACTCCAGGATTGGTGTCGGCGGCGGAGACCATCAAAGCCGTAGTGACGACCGCACCCAATGTTCCCCCTCCCATCACACGAAGAGAGGCTGCCAACGTCATAGTAGAACTTGAAGCTCACGAGTGGGTCGGTAATCTTAGCGACGATAACAAATTTATGTTCTGGGGTTTTGGACCCGCAGGAGGGACTGCAACCGTACCAGGGCCCATGATCCGAGTGATGGTGGGGGATACGGTTGAAATCCATTTGAAGAACAACAAGGACAGTAAGGAAAGTCACAACATTGACTTTCATGCGGTCACTGGACCAGGTGGTGGGGCCGCAATGCTCAATACCGAGCCAGGGGAGGAAACCAAGTTGCGGTTTAAGGCCCTCAATGCTGGCCTCTATTTCTATCACTGCGCCACCGCGTCTCCATCCATTCCTGAACACATTGCGAATGGCATGTACGGCGGGATCTTAGTTGAGCCGGTTGGTGGGCTTAAGAAAGTAGAAAAAGAA
>JBGPVY010000014.1:0-21523 GCA_041491905.1 Nitrospiraceae bacterium
GGAAGTCCTCATTCCGGCCGCGAAGAGCTTTGTGACCTCGGTGGATCTCGCGCGCCGCCGGATGATGGTTCGCGGGATTGACGACTTGGTTGAGGATCGCCATGCGGTGTGACATCCTGTCCCTGTTTCCCGACATGGTGGCGCCGGTACTCGGCCAGAGCATTCTCAAACGGGCACAAGAAAAAGGTCTGCTGCACGTTCACGTGCGTAACTTGCGGGACTATACGCTCGATCGCCACAAGGTGGCGGACGACGTGCCCTATGGCGGGGGGGTCGGGATGGTGATGAAGGCTGAGCCCATCTTGCGCGCGGTGGAACAGATTCAGGCCGACTATGCACGGGTCGGTGAACAGATTCGGTTGCTGTTTCCGTCCCCGCACGGTCGTCCGTTCACGCAGACCTATGCGAAAAATCTGGCGGCCGACCCACGTCGACTCGTCATTCTCTGTGGCCACTACGAGGGGGTTGATGAGCGGGTGCGGCTCGCCTTGCACCCGGAAGAAATTTCCGTCGGGGATTATGTGTTGACAGGAGGCGAGTTGCCGGCGCTGGTGCTCATCGATGCCGCAGCCCGTTTGGTTCCCGGCGTGTTGGGTGATCCGGAGTCGATCGCGGAAGAGTCGTTCACGGATGCCTTGCTCGAATATCCGCACTTTACGAGACCGGCGGAGGTTCGGGGGATGCCCGTGCCAGAGGTGTTGCTTTCAGGACATCACGAGGCCATTCGTCTGTGGCGTCGGAAGGAAGCCCTGCGAAGCACCTATCTGAGACGGCCGGATCTTTTACAGGATCGGGTCTTAAGTCTCGAAGATCAACAATTGTTAGGCGAAATTACTCGTGAAGGCGTGCAGGGCACGCCTGTTCGATGTGGGGGGGAGGGGTAGTCTCATGAATCGGTTGGAACGGATACAACGGTCTTTCATGAAGAAGTCGGCGCCCAGTTTTAAAATTGGAGACACCGTCCGCGTGCACGTGAAAGTGGTAGAAGGAGAAAAAGAGCGCATTCAGGTATTCGAAGGTGCGGTGATCGCTCGTAAAGGGTTGTTGAACACGGAGACCTTCACGGTGCGCAAAGTCTCCTACGGCGTCGGCGTGGAACGAATTTTCCCGCTCCATTCGCCGATCGTCACGCGCGTTGAGGTCATGCGCCAAGGCAAGGTGCGGCGGGCCAAGCTGTATTATCTCCGAGGGAAGAAGGGCAGGTTTGCCAAGGTCGAAGATCGGGAGTTCGTCGCGAGTGTGAAGGGGCAGCCCGGGGTCACCCGTAAGGCTGAAGAATTGGCCGGAGTCGCCTCGGCTTCGAAGCCCTAGTCTCATTCCCTGGTTCCGCCGACCACGACTGTCGAGTGCCCTTTCAACGGACGCATCGCGGGGCCACATCGTGGGACCTACCGACGAATTTGAATTGGAAGCCCGGCGGCGTGGTTATCGCTGTATTGCCGGGCTGGATGAAGCAGGACGGGGCCCTCTGGCGGGCCCTGTCGTCGCGGCGGCGGTGATCCTGCCCACTCGTTGCCGCTTGGTCGGTGTCGATGATTCCAAACAAGTCTCCGAGTCTGAGCGCGCGCGTCTCTACGAGGTTATTGTCCGGCGGGCACGTGCGGTCGGTGTAGGGGTCGCCACAGAGCAAGAGATCGACCGCCTCAATATATTAGAAGCGACTCGCCTGGCCATGCGTCGCGCGCTGGCGTCGCTGACTCCCCCGGCGGACTGCCTCTTGATCGATGCCGTGACATTGCCGGATCTCGCCATTCCCTCACGCTCTATCATTAAGGGTGATACGCTGTCGCTGTCGATCGCTGCCGCGTCGATCGTGGCCAAAGTTACGCGCGATCGCATGATGGTGGTGTACCATCGGACCTATCCCGATTATAATTTTCTCTCCCATAAAGGGTATGGGACGGAAGAGCATTTACAGCGGCTCGCTCACCATGGCCCCTGCGCGATTCATCGGCGCACGTTCGCTCCAGTCGCACAGCTCTTGAGTGGAAGCAGCGGTAGGTGGCCCCTCTCGCGTACTGGCCTGGGCGAATCTTCACGGATGAATCAGTGACGATCCTTGATCCCCGGAGGCTTTTTGGTCAAGAAGGGGAATCGGCGGCAGAGCAGTATCTGCGGCACAAGGGGTATCGAATCGTGGCACGCAATCTGCGTTCGTCGGTGGGGGAGCTGGACCTAGTGGCTGAAGACGGTCAGGTGTTGGTCTTTGTGGAGGTGAAGGCGCGTCGGACCGACGCGTTCGGCGGAGCCATCCATGCCGTCCATCAACGGAAGCAGGAGAAGTTGATCCGGTTAGCGGCTCAGTATTTGGCCCGCCACCACGTCAAAGGTCGACTATGCAGATTCGATGTCGTCTTGCTGCAAGGCACGGACGCCGTTGCTCCGCAGATCGAGCATATTCAGAACGCCTTCGAAGTGTCTGGAAACGATCTCCGTTGGTAGGCCGACGATGATTCAATTGATCCACGTTTCGAAACAGTACGATCAGCGGCCGGCGCTCTCGGACGTCACCCTCGAGATCGGCAAGGGAGAATTTGTCCTCCTCATGGGGCCTAGTGGAGCGGGCAAGTCGACGTTGTTGCGGATGCTCATCGGGGCCGAACGGCCCGATGAGGGACAGATCTTCGTCCACCAGAAAAACGTGACGACGCTCAAGCCGTCTGACGTTCCGTATCTGCGCCGCAAGGTGGGAACAGTGTTTCAAGACTTTCGGCTGTTGCCGAAGAAGTCCGTCTTCGACAATGTCGCGCTGCCCTTGCTGGTGCAAGGAGTTTCTTCTGCCGACATTCGTCGGAAAGTCACGGAGGCGTTACGGGCGGTCGGTGTCGAGCACAAGCGAGATCAGCTTCCTGCAGGCCTCTCGACAGGAGAGCAGCAGCGGGTGTGCATCGCGCGTGCGATTGTGAATGGTCCGGTCGTCCTGTTGGCGGATGAACCGACCGGAAATTTAGACCCTGCCCTGACGTCCGAGATCATCGAACTATTTAAACTTATTAACGCGCGCGGCACAACTATCGTAGTGGCGACGCATGATCCTCTGGTCATGGGGCAAGTGAATCGGCGGGTGCTCACCTTGTCACAGGGCCGGTTGCTGCCGGAACAGCGGGTGATGGGGTGAGGACGCTCTCGTATCTCCTCAGAGAATCCTGGGTCAATATGCGGACCAACCGGACGACGACGATGGTCGCCATCTTGACCACGGCCTTTACATTGGCCTGTGTCGGCATCTTCTTGCTGCTCTATGTCAATCTGCGGGCGGCGGCCGGATGGCTCCAGGACGATATCAAGATTATGGTGTATCTTGATGAGCGGCTCGCCTCCGATTCGGTCGCTGAGGTAGAGCAGCAGTTGCGGGGCGATCGTGCCGTCGCCTCAGTGCTGTTTATCTCGAAAGAGCAAGCGTTGGGAGAATTCAAGGCGCAATTCCCTTCGGAGTCTCACCTGCTTGAGGGGCTGGGCCAGAACCCCTTACCGGCTTCCTTCGTAGTGGCTCTCAGCCCGTCGTTCCGTTCGCCGGATGCGGTCAAGCGATGGGCGGAACGGGTCAGGCAGGTCGCCGGCGTCTCCAAGGTTGACTATAATCAAGATTGGATCGACGCCCTCGCGACGGTGATTCGATCGATTGAGTTAGTCGCCATCGGCATCGGCGTCATTCTCTCGGCAGCTGCCGTCACCATTATCGCCAATACCATTCGCCTCACACTGTTCGCCCGACGGGATGAGATTGCCATTTTGCGTCTCATCGGGGCCACAACCAGCTTTATTCGCATTCCCTATCTGTTAGAGGGCGCGGTGCTTGGTGCCTTGGGTAGCACGCTCTCGCTGGTCATGCTCAAGTTCATGTACGAATTGTTTCGGCAGCAAATGCGAACGACGGGGCGATTTGCCGGGCTCGATAACCTCATGGCATTTTTCCCCCCGTCAGTCTGTCTTGCCCTGGTTGCAGTGGGGATGGGGCTCGGGTTTGCAGGCAGCTTCGTGTCGATACGGCGTTTCGGCGAGGCCAAAGCATGAGGTGTTGGACGGGGCTCAGGGTCGGAGTCATGATCTTGGGGCTGCTGGGTCTTTCCTGGCAGACGGTTGCAGTTGCCGATCCGATCACCGACAAGATTGAGAAAGAACGCAAGGCCCTCGACCAACTCAAAGATCAGATCGAAGAGACACGCAAGCAGGCCGATGAAGCAGGGAAAAAGCGAGAGTCCCTCTTGCAGGGGATTCAGACACTCGACGAACGCGTGTTGCACTACCGACAAGCACATCAGGAGATTAGCCGAAAGTTGCGGAAGAAAGACCAAGAGATCGAGGTCATCAATACGCACCTAGCCGGTTTGCGTATTAGTGTGCGAGAACGCCAGGACGCCATTCTGGCTCGGCTGCGGGTTCAGTACATGGAGGGCCGTTTTGGATATTGGAAAACCTTGCTCGCCTCGGACTCGTATGGTGATTTCCAGCGCCGGCTCCAGTATCTCTCGGCAGTATCCGAACGGGATTATGCCCTGATGGGCACATTCCGAGCCGATATGTCCCGTATGGAGCAGGCGGAGCGGCAGCGGGAAGAAGCGCGGGTCGGGATGCTGTCGTACAAGCAAAGTACCGAGAAGCAGCTGACTGAGATGAAATCGGTCAAGAAAGAAAAAAAGGTCTATCTCACCAAAATCACTTATGAAAAGGAGTCCTACGAACATGCCCTCCAAGAATTAGAACGGTCCGCGTCGCGCATCGATAGTCTGTTGCGCGAATTGGAGCAGCGCCGTCGCGCGGCTGCAGTTCGACCGCCGACCGGGGCGATCGCCCCTCGCGGGGTGAAGGGAGCGCTGCCGTGGCCGGCTGATGGGAGCATTATCTCCTTCTTCGGCCGTCAGAAACATCCGACCTTCAACACCTATGTGCAGCGCAGAGGCATCGAAATCAAGACGGTCGAGGGGAGCGCCATTCACGCGGTGATGCCTGGGTCCGTCGTCTATGCAGACTGGTTGAAAGGATACGGACTCGTTATAATCCTTGATCACGCGAATGGGTTCTTTTCGCTGTATGCCCATGCCTCGAAGATACTTGTAACGGTGGGAGCGCAGGTGGGAGCCGGGCAAGCGATCGGCGAAACAGGTGACACAGGCATGACGGGTGAAAATACTCTATACTTTGAGTTACGCCAGGGGGCGGAGCCGCTTGATCCTCTCCAATGGTTGGCGAGGCGGTAGGGAACGGGAAGAGGAAAGGACATTATATGGAACAGTCTCCCCAACGACGATTCTGGATGTTAGGCCCGATGATGGTGGTGGCGTTGGTCTTGGGCGTGCTGCTCGGCAAGGGGTGGGAGCGGACCGGGCATGCCACGGAAACCTACGAAGAGTTGAAGACGTTCTCCGAGGTGTTGACCCAAGTTCAGAAGAGTTACGTCGACGAAACGAAAGTGAAGGACCTCGTCCAGGGGGCCATTCGTGGGATGCTCTCAACCCTCGATCCGCATTCGGCCTACATGACGCCGGACATGTATAAGGAAATGCAGGTTGAAACGAAGGGTGAGTTTGGGGGGGTGGGCATCCAGATCGGGGTGAAGGAGAATCGTTTGGCAGTAATCGCGCCCATCGAGGGTACGCCGGCCTACCGAGCCGGGATCAAGTCAGGTGATTTCATTATCAAAGTAAACGACGAGACGACCAAAGACCTCACGTTGATGGATGCGGTTCAGAAGATGCGTGGTCCCAAGGGCTCGAAGATCAATCTGACGATTCAGCGGGATGGGACTCCCGATCCGCTCCAATTTACGCTGGTCCGCGATATCATTAAGATTGAGAGCGTGAAGTCGAAGGTATTGGACAATATCGGGTACGTTCGTCTGACGCAATTCCAAGAATCGACGGGGCGGGATTTGAGCAAGGTGCTCAAACAGTTCAAAGACCAGAAGCTCCAATCGACGATCCTCGACCTCCGCAACAATCCTGGCGGACTGCTGACCTCGGCCGTTGAGGTTTCCGAGCAGTTTCTCCCCGGCGGAAAGTTGGTGGTCTATACGAAAGGACGTGAAAGCAAGAAGGACGAGTGGATCGCCAAGGGGAAAGATCAGATGGATGATTCGCCCATGATCATTCTGGTCAATGAAGGATCGGCAAGTGCGTCTGAGATCGTGGCCGGTGCATTGCAAGACTACGGGCGGGCGGTAATTGTCGGCACGACCTCGTTCGGCAAGGGATCGGTGCAAACGATTCTCCCGCTGGGGGATGGTTCCGGGCTTCGCCTCACGACGGCGAAGTATTACACACCGAAAGGGCGCTCGATCCAATCAACCGGTATTACGCCTGATATTGTTGTGAAATCCCAGCCACCGGCCACTGTCGCCAAGGCAGGCGAGACGAAGCCTGGTGAAAAGGAAGGGGAGCCGAAGCAGACCAAGCCTGCGGTCGTGCCGGGGAAAGATCAACCGGCTCAGAATGGCAAAGGACAGGAAGAGGGTACTCCGAAGAACGGCACCACGCCTCAGTCTCCTCCCGTTGAGATCTCCGGCGAGCCCTCGCTTGAGCAGGATGTTCAACTCCAAAAGGCGGTCGAGATGCTGAAGACCTGGAAGATCTTTAAGGAACTTCCTCGCGCTTCCTAATCGGGGGCTGCTGTTGCGAGGCGGTGATTGCCTCCAGCAGCCGTTCTTCCGATCCTGAGAATCCTGGTACTGTGCGCAACAAGTGCGATCGCACCAGCTGTTCCAGATCGGTCAACGTCGTGATGCACAGGCGGGTGTAGAGGTACGCCACGAGCGATTCGGACAGTCCCGGGAGCTGTGTCCAGGCCTTCACCGCCTCCGGGAGTGGCGTTCTCAAGGCTTCATAGGCCTGGATCGTTCCAGTTTTGAGAAATTCTTCAATCTTATCCGCCAGGTCACGGCCGATTCCATCAATATCTTCCAGCGCTTGCCGTGAGGCGACGTCTGCGATGTCTTCCTCCAAAGCTTCGATGGTATCCGCTGCCTTCCGATAGGCTCTGATCCGATAGGGGTTCGCCCGCTGGGCGGCTAAGTGCTCGGCGATCGACCGAAACATGGTTGCGACTTGCTGGTTGTATTGAGGGGGAGACATCATAGGCCGTACTGGCGTTATTCTGACGTGGTCAGGGATGCGGAGGCAAGGGGATGGGAAGGGCTTGTTGACAACCAGATTTCTGGTCCCCTAGGATGAGTGACGATGGCGGAGGTGATCCAGATTCAAGTGAACGGCGAACAGCGGGGCTGTCGGGCTGATGCCACCGTTGGGGATTTGCTGCGTGAACTCGCCGTCAAGACGGAGCGTGTGGCGGTGGAGCTGAATTTGGAAATCATGGATCGCAAGGACTTCGATCACCGAAGTCTGAAACAAGGGGATCGAGTGGAGATATTGAGCTTCATCGGAGGCGGTGCGCCAGTGGATATTCAGGACAAAGGGAGGGGTTTCGTCCATGCTGAATGATCGGTTGACCATTGCCGGTCGTGAGTTTACGTCTCGACTCTTTGTTGGGACCGGGAAGTATAAGGACTTTGCCGAAACCAAGAAGGCCATTGAGGCGTCGGGAGCCGACGTGGTGACTGTGGCGGTGCGGCGCATCAATATTACCGATCGCTCCAAAGAGAACCTTCTCGATTATCTTGACCCGAAGAAGTACACCATTCTTCCCAACACCGCCGGCTGTTACAACGTGGAAGATGCCCTGCGCTATGCCCGCTTGGCCAGAGCCGCCGGCGTGTCCGATTTGATCAAGCTGGAGGTGCTCGGTGACGAGAGGACCCTCTTCCCCGATACGGCCGGATTGATCGAAGCGGCGAAGATTCTCGTCAAAGAAGGCTTTATCGTGCTGCCCTATACGAATGACGATCCCATCGTGGCCCAGAAGCTCGTCGACATCGGGTGCCCCGCCGTCATGCCGTTGGCGGCGCCGATTGGGTCAGGACTCGGTATCCGCAATCCGTATAACTTAAAAATCATCATGGAAATGGTCAAGGTGCCGATCATTGTCGATGCAGGCGTCGGGACCGCGTCCGATGCCGCCCTTGCGATGGAATTAGGGGCGGACGCTGTACTCATGAACACGGCCATCGCCGGGGCTCAGGATCCCATTGCCATGGCCGAGGCGATGAAATATGCAGTGTATGCCGGTCGGCTTGCATACAAGGCCGGACGAATCCCGCGAAAACTGTATGCCACAGCCAGTAGTCCCATTGAGGGTATGCTCTGAGTGATGACTGCTCGCCGAACGTTTTCTTATGCCGCAGCTTGAGTCGCGGCTGTTTCTGGTGACGGATCGCCATCAGACCAACGGGCGTCCGTTGGTTCCCCTTCTGCAGCGGGTTCTCACAGCCGGGGCACCTGCGATTCAACTCCGTGAGCGTGATCTCTCAGCCAGGGAACTCGTGACACTTGCGCGTGAGGTGCAGGCCGTGACGGCCTCGCGCAGGTCCCAACTCCTCATCAATGATCGGATCGATGTCGCATTGGCGCTGGAAGGAGTCGGTGTCCATTTACGCAGCAATAGTCTGCCTGTCTCGGTCGCACGGCAGTTGCTGGGGGCACAGCGTCTTCTGGGTGTTTCCGTGCATGCGGTAGAGGAGGTTCTGTCAGCACAGGCGCAGGGGGCAGACTACATCGTCCTTGGCCCGATCTACGTGACGCCATCCAAACAGATGTTCGGTCCGCCGCTCGGCATTCACACTCTTGAAAAGGCTTGTCGACTGGTCCGCATCCCGATTATTGGGATTGGCGGAGTGACGGCGGCGCGTGCGCCTGAGATGAGGCGTGCCGGAGCATTCGGTGTGGCGGTGATCACGGCGGTTCTCGGCGCGGCCGATGTGGAGTCGGCGACGCGCGAATTACTCGATGCCGTGACGCTCTTACCGTGATGTGCCTCACGCACGACCATCATGCTGCAGGATGCCGTCGTCCGGTTGACCACCTTAGGAACGGATGATAGAATCCGCGCAGACAAGGGCTTCTCGATTCAGCAAGGGGTTTCGCTTTCTTCGAGTGGCGCCATGGATGGCAAGAAAGAAAGTCCGAGTCGATTCCGGTCTCTCCGAGATTCCGTCACGCACATCACGAAGCGGTTGACTGAAGGAGAAACGGGCGTGGCACAACGCAACGACGAACATATTCGCGAAGTTGAAAAGCTTCGCGTGCAGATCCAGTCGATGGAAGAAGAAATCCGTCGACTGTATCAATCCCGCTACCAGCTCGACCAAGCCACCAAACAGAACGAGAAGCTTGTCACCACCCTCCAGGAAGCGAAGGTGCAGATCGAAGCGTTGCGTGCCGAAGTTGAGAAGCTGACCGCACCTCCCTCGGCCTACGCCATCTTTTCCAGTCTCAATGCTGACGGAACTGGAAATGTCTATGTCTCCGGACGGAAGATGAAAGTCAGCGTGCACCCGTCGATCAATGGGAATGCGATGCGTAAGGGGCAGGAAGTGGTCCTGAACGAAGCGCTGAACGTCATTGAAGTCAAGGGCTTCGATGTCCAGGGTGAAGTCGTGCGTCTCAAAGACGTGTTGGAAGGTAACCGTGCCCTGGTGACGCTGCATTTCGACGAAGAAAAGGTTGCAGAACTCGGTGACCCGCTGCTGGTCGAACGATTGAGCGTCGGCGACCATCTGCTCTATGATCCTCGCTCCGGCTATGTCGTCGAAAAGTTGCCGAGGTCCGAGGCGGAAGAATTGGTATTGGAAGAAGTGCCCGATGTCGACTATGAGCACATCGGCGGATTGCAGCACGAGTTGGAGCAAGTCCGGGATGCGGTGGAGTTGCCGTTCCTTCATCCGCTCCTGTTTTTAGAGTACAAGTTGAGCGCGCCCAAGGGGGTCTTGCTCTATGGACCGCCGGGATGCGGAAAAACCTTGATTGCCAAGGCCGTCGCGAATTCGATCGCGAAGAAGCTCGGGCATCTCACCGGCAAAGAGGTACGCAGTTACTTCTTGCATGTGAAGGGCCCTGAGTTGCTCAATAAGTATGTCGGTGAGTCCGAGCGCCAAGTCCGCGAAGTCTTCAAAAAAGCGAAAGAACGGGCGGCGGACGGTAATCCCGTCATCGTGTTCTTCGACGAGATGGATGCGCTCTTCAGAACGCGAGGCACCGGAATTTCCTCCGATATCGAATCGACGATCGTCCCGCAGTTTCTCTCGGAAATCGACGGCATGGAACGGCTGCGCAATGTGATTGTGATCGGAGCCAGCAATCGCCAGGATCTCATCGATCCCGCTGTCCTCCGCGCCGGACGGTTAGATGTGAAGGTCAAGGTGGGTCGTCCCGATGCAGTGGCGGCCAAGGATATTTTCTCGAAGTATCTGAGCATCGACCTGCCGTTTTCAGAGGAAGATTTGAAACGCCATGGCGGAGACGCCAAGGCCTTAGTCGAACAGATGACCGATGTCACGGTCGGGGCGATGTATGCTTCCTCGGAGGAGAATAAGTTCATCGAGGTCACCTACGCGAACGGTGAAAAAGAAGTGCTCTACTTCAAGGATTTCGCGAGCGGTGCGCTGATCGAAGGTATCGTGTCGCGCGCGAAGAAGTTCGCCGTCAAGCGGGCGATCGCGAAGGAAGGCCTGGGCCTTCGGTCCGAGGACTTGATCCGCGCCATTCGGGAGGAGTTTAAGGAACACGAAGACCTTCCCAATACGACCAATCCTGACGACTGGGCGAAGATCTCCGGGAAAAAAGGCGAAAAGATCGTGCATCTTCGGACGATCAGCGGAAGCCCGGGCGACTCGCGTCAGATCGAAACCGTTACGACAGGGCACTATCTCTAACAGGCTGCGGAAAAACTCTGTGGGCAGGCCAGGACGTCACAGGTTTGCACGTGTGGCACAAGAGGAGAAGTCCACGCAGGATGCTCAAAAAGGCCGTCCAGCAAGCAGGGTAGGCTGAGGTCGATGTTAAGGTTGAGCGAAGATCAGACTCTTTTTCTCTCAGCCTTGACCTGAGCCTTAGCCTTCCAGAAAGCTGGCGGGCTTTTTCAGCATCCTGCTAAGACGTCGCACCCATGCAGGAATCTACCGCATTGACGACTCCCCGCGTACTGGGATCAGAAACAGAGTTCGGCATCGCGTCACGCGATCCTACCTCCGCAGACCCCGTCTCCAACTCCATCGCCGTCATCGGGCACTATCCAGGCCTGCTTGCTCCTCTGGCCGTCTGGGACTATGAAAATGAGAACCCGCTGCTCGATGCGCGTGGATTCGAGGTCGAGGGGGAGCGGGAGCGGCCCAATCCCGAGTACAATCGTCAGCTGAATAAGGTGCTGGCTAATGGGGGGCGCCTCTACGTCGATGGTGCCCATCCGGAATACTCCACGCCTGAGTGCACCAACCCGCGAGAAATAGTGGCCTTCGAACGAGCCGGTGAGCGAATCCTTGCCCAGTGCCTCGAGCAGATGGCGCGCACCACCGGGCGAGATCATTGTGTGCTGTATAAGAACAACTCGGACGGCAAGGGGAACAGCTACGGCTATCACGAAAACTATTTAATGTCTCGCGCGGTTCCCTTCGAGCGCATTGTGAAGGTCTTGACGCCGTTCTTTGTGACGCGGGCCATTTTCGCAGGGGCAGGCAAGATCGGCGCAGAGAATCAGACCAGCCCAACGGACTATCAGATCTCGCAGCGTGCGGATTTCTTCGAGTGCCTCGTTGATCTCAATACGATGGTCAGGCGCCCCATCGTCAATTCACGCGATGAGCCGCATGCAGAGTATGGCAAGTATCGGCGGTTGCACGTGATTGTCGGAGATGCCAACATGGCGGAACTTTCGACCTACCTCAAGGTTGGCACGTTGGCCATTGTCCTAGACCTTCTCGACGCCGGGGTAGATCTGCCGCAGTTCGAGTTGGACGATCCGGTCCGAAGCATCAAGCAGGTTTCCCGCGATCTGGGCATGAAGGAGACGCTCAAACTTACGGGGGGTCGCTCAACGACGTCGGTGGCGATTCAACGAGCCTATTTGAAGTCCGCCATGGGGTACTATGCCTGTCGCGATCTCTCCCAAGTCACGAAAGATATTTTGGTCCGCTGGGAAGACGTGCTGGATAAGTTGGAGCAAGATCCTCGGCTCTTGGTGCATGAGTTGGATTGGGTGGCAAAGCGTCAGATGATGGAATCCTATATGGAGCGAAAGGGCTGTGGGTGGGACGATTCTCGCGTACGGCTGATGGACCTTCAGTATCACGACATCCGTCCTGACAAGGGCCTCTACTTTACGCTCGAGCGCAGCCACCTGATCGAGCGAATCGTGCAGGAGGTCGAGATCGCGCGAGCGGAGTTCACCCCGCCTCCGGGGACGCGCGCCTATTTTCGTGGTCGATGTGTCAGCAAGTTTGCAAAGTCGCTCTATGGGGTCAGCTGGACCTCGGTGCTCTTCGACGTCGGCAACAACCAGGTCAAAAGAGTGCCCTTGATGGACCCGCTCCGAGGCACGGCCTCGCTGACGAGCGACCTCCTCGATCAGGTCGAGACCGTTGACGCATTGCTGGCGAAGCTCAAGGCCTGATGAACAAAGACCCCTCGCGATTGACACTATGAAATTGCCATTTCTCCCCAACCACGACGACCCGAGTTTCTTTGACTTTTTGACCGAGCACCATCCTACGCTGACTCCGACCGGTCGTAGCGGATTCCTGCAGGCCCAGGCCGCAGTCGAGCCGATGCGCGGGGCTGGCTCGGTGAGCGTTCCCCATGCCACCACAGTGCTGGCGATCAAGTATCAACAGGGTGTGGTGATTGCCGGAGATCGTCGAGCGACGGAAGGATTTCAAATCGCCGAGCGCCGGATCGAGAAAGTCTTCAAGATCGACGAGTATTCCGCGATGGCGATCGCCGGCGCGGCTGGTCCCTGCATCGAAATGGCCAAGCTGTTCCAAGTCGAGCTGGAGCATTACGAAAAGCTAGAGGGCGTACAACTGTCCTGTGAGGGGAAGGCCAACAAGCTCGGACAGATGGTCAAGGCCAATCTGCCGATGGTTTTTCAAGGGCTGGTCGTCATGCCGCTCTATGTCGGCTACGACCTGAAGCGTGCAGAAGGCCGCATCTTCAAGTACGATCTCGCTGGTGGCCGGTACGAAGAGTCGGATTATCATGCCATAGGGTCAGGCGGGAAAGAAGCGCGCAATACGATGCGGGAGCATTTCCTCAAAGGCCTAGCTGAACCGGACGCTCTGAAGTTGGCCCTGCTGGCTCTGTACAATGCAGCCGATGATGACGTCGGTACCGGGGGACCGGATCTCGTGCGGGGCATTTACCCCACCGCGAAGATCGTCAACGCGACCGGCATTACCGATATCTCCGACCAGCAGATCCGCGGCATCTATGATGAGTTGATTTCCACGCGGCGTTCCAAGGAGAACTAAGCATGCCGATGCCCTATTACGTCTCGCCCGAGCAGATGATGCAGGACAAGGCGGAGTATGCCAAGAAAGGCATCGCCAAAGGCCGCTCCATCATTGCCATCGAATATGTGAACGGGATACTTCTCGTCGCGGAAAACCCCAGCGCCTCGCTGTATAAAATCTCCGAGATCTACGACAGCATCGCCTTTGCGGGGGCCGGCAAGTACAGCGAGTTTGAAAATCTCAGGAAGGCCGGCATCAGGCACGCGGATCTCAAAGGATTCATGTACAGCCGGGAAGATGTGACAGCCCGCTCTCTTGCGAACGGCTACTCTCAAAGCCTTGGCACCATTTTCAGCCAGGAGCTGAAGCCGCTGGAGGTGGAAATTCTGGTGGTGCAGGTCGGGCACAACGGCCAGGCCAACGAGATGTATCGTATTTCCTTCGACGGCAGCATCATCGACGAGCGTACCTTTGCGGTCATCGGAGGCAAGTCCGAGGCCGTGCAGGCCCTGTTAAAGGAGAAAGGGTTGACGCAGCCCCCGGAACTCCAGGCTGCTCTCACCCTCTGTATCGCCGCACTCGAACAAATTGGGAACCAGAAGCTCTCGCTGGAGAGCCTGGAGGTGGCAGTTTTGGACCGCACCCGCGACGGCAGAAAGTTCCGTCGTCTTTCGCCGGCCGATACCAAACAGCTCCTAGCAACCTAGCAGGATGCTGAACAAGTCTGCCAGCATAAGAATACCGTTGTTTGGTTTGTCTGGTCTGTCTGGTTATTTGGTTGAACGAAACTAACCAGATAAACCAAATTAACCAGATAAACAAAACAAACCAGATCAACCAGACAAACCGGGCTTGTCCCTCTTCCTCGGCGGATCGTGCCCTTCTGTTGAAGAAGCGCGGGGCCGGCTGGTATTCTGTTTGTACACGCATGTTGCAACCCAGTCCCCTGAGACGACGGATCTTCGGTTTGGAGAATGAGTACGGTCTCATTTTTTCTCCGAACGGACGAGTCTATCTGCCGATGGAGAAGGTGCTGGGGTATATTTTTGAAGGTCTCATTCCAAACAGCTGGCCCTCCAACGCCTTCCTGGTAAACGGGGCTCGGTTTTATCAAGACACCGGCTGCCATCCTGAGTATTCCACCCCCGAGTGTGACAACATTCTTGATCTCGTCATCCATGATAAAGCCGGTGAGCGACTGCTTGAAGCCTGTCTGCCGGCTGCTGAAGAACGATTGCGGGAAGAAGGTCTGTCCGGGGAAATCTACATTTTCAAGAACAATACGGACTCGCTCGGCAATACCTACGGGTGCCATGAAAACTTCCTCATGCGCCGAGACGTCGATTTTTGGAAAGTCACGGAGCAACTCATTCCCTTCTTCGTCACGCGGCAGATCTATAGCGGAGCGGGGAAGGTCCTGAAGGTATCAGGCAAACCGCAGTACTTCATCTCTCAGCGCGCGCAACACATTCACGAGAAGACTTCCTCCTCGACCACCTCCTCGCGCAGCATCATCAATACCAGAGACGAGCCGCACTCCGATGCGGAACGTTATCGGCGGCTCCATATCATCGTCGGGGATTCCAACATGTCGGAGTTCGTGACCTATTTGAAGGTCGGCACAGCGACGCTGGTGCTGTCCATGATCGAGGAAGGGTACGCAGTTCAAGGGATAGAGTTTGAGGACCCCGTAAAAGCCATTCGGGAGGTTTCGCGCGATCCCACCTTGAAGCGCAAGATTAAGCTGGACGATGGTCGTCAGATGACGGCGGTCGAAGTTCAGCGAGTTTATCTGGATCGAGCGCAGGCATATTTGGCTCAACAGGAGCATGATCCGATCCTCGACGATGTGTGGCAACGATGGGCCATGGTGCTGGATAAGCTTGAAGAAGACCCGATGCAGCTCGTGCGCGAAATCGATTGGGTGACCAAACGCCATCTTATCCAGTCCTATATCGACAAGAAGGGTTGCGGCTGGGACGATCCACGGGTGTTCCTGCTCGACCTCCAATTTCATGACGTCAAACGGACGCGCGGGTTGTATTATCTTATGGAGTCCCGGGGGCTGATCGAACGGGTGGTGGAGGAGGAAGCGGTGCAACGGGCCATGTCGACTCCGCCACAGACCACGAGGGCGAAGGTGCGCGGCGATTTCATTCGGTTTGCCCGTGCGAAGAATCGGTCCTATACGGTCGACTGGACCTATCTGAAACTCAATGGTTACTGGGAAGAAACGATTCTCTGTATGGATCCCTTCAGCGCCGTGAATCGGCGTGTGGATGAGTTGCTCTCGCAGGTGGCGGGGCTACGGTTCTACCGATGATGATGACTGCCCTCAAACAGACGCGTTTGCGGATCTCCCGGCTGGACCGAACGCTGATTACGGCCGTCGTGTTGCTGTCCAGCGTCTTTCCCGTCGAGTTGTTTTCCAATACCCCTCCTGCGGCGAAGGGCCTCGATGGACAATACAGCGGCAAGCAGGGGCAGGTGCTGGTGGTCACGGTGAAGGGCGAAGAACAGGCGACGGAGGTGAAGGGTACGTTTCTGAGTCGGACGATTCCATTTTTCCGGGAATTCAGGCCCGGGGAGCCGGCCGGCTATATCGGGTTGCTCGGGATCGACATGCAGGACGATCCGGGGACCTATGAACTTGCCGTCGAAGTGAAGCAGGGCGAACAGGCGAAGCAGTTGAGCTTTAATGTCCTGGTGGCCAAAGAGAAGTTTGCCGTCGAGCATCTGACGCTGCCGAAAGAGAAGGTCGATCTGGATGAGAAAAGCGTAGCGCGTTGGAAAGCCGAGCAACAATTAGTACAGCAGGCGCTCGCAGAGAACTCGCGTCTGAAGCTATGGCACAGCAACTTCGTGGAGCCGGTGAATGGCAAGCGCACCGGCATTTTCGGCAGCGTGCGGATCATGAACGGCCAACCGCGCAATCCGCACAATGGAGAGGATATCGGCGCGCCGCTGGGAGCCGATGTCGCAGCCAGCAATGATGGTGTGGTGCGATTGACCGTGGATCACGTCTTTTCCGGCAAAGGCGTCTTCATCGATCACGGCCTGGGGTTCTATACGATGTATTTCCATCTCTCGGAAGTGTCGGTCAAAGACGGAGACTTGGTCACAGCGGGGCAAATCATCGGCAAGGTAGGAGCAACCGGCCGTGCCACAGGTCCGCATCTCCATTGGGGCGTCAAACTCAACGGCGCCCGTGTGAATCCCTATTCGCTGCTCGATTTACCCTTCAAGAACGGTGTAGTTCCTGCCAATAACGTCTCGACTCCCACACCTGAAACGCCTTCTGTGCCTGAAGCGGCTCCAGTCAAGCAGTAGCGACCACTCCCGATGGCCAGGTGTGCCAGGGCTCAGCTGCTCTCATGCCTCCAGGAGCGACCCTTGCGGACGCGGCAGGGCGGAATCCTTCTGGAATTCCTTCGGCCACGGTCTTCGACCGTGGTGCCTCAGTCAGTTCCAGCTTTCCTTCCCCGCCGCGTCTCGCTGGGTCCCCGCTCCTTCCGACAACGTTCGCTCTGAGCCCTGGCACACCTCCCGGATGGAATTTGACTCAGCTCACACAAAAAAGTAGCCTGTCACCATATTTTAATCCAGCCTCCAAATACAAGAAGGGATAATCCCGCATGAGCCAAGATTCCTGCGACGATGAAGATAAACACGCCGCTCTTCCACCTCCCACAGTAGAAACGCCAGGCAGCCAACGGACCACAAATATACGCCAGGATCAACGAGAGCCATCCGAGCCTTCGTGCTGGAGACGACCGACCACCTGGAATGTAGTGTTCAATGGAATACTTGCCATTACCACTGCCCTGCTGGGACTGATTGCCTACTGGCAGCTCAATTCCTCGCATCTGGATCAGCGAGCTTGAGTTGGCATCAAAGAAATTAGAATGGTGACCTTTGAAGCCGATAAGCCGATAACAGTTGCGGTTACAATGAGCAATAGCGGTAAGACATTTGCCAAGCAAGTCGGTTGTCTGGTTCATATTGTAATAGCGAGAGGGGTAATGGATATTGATAAGATGGCTAGTGAGATGAAGGTCGAACAAGCTGATCGCATGGTCATTTTTCCTAACTTTGACATGACCAAAACAGACCTTCCTCCTTGCCGGTCCCTCAGGACCAGTTCAATCGTATTCGAAGTCGAACCAGCACTGTTTATGCCTTCGGAGACATCAGGTACGTTGACGTGTTTGATAAAGACCATGTGACCGAATTCTGCGGCTCCTACAATCCCGATAAAGCAATATTCGAACTCTGCGACCAACATCAAAGCGCAACCTGATACCCACCAAAATACGCTCCTCCGTCTTGTGCGGGTGTCAAGTGCAACATAATCGCCTCGTTGCTTGACTTGACAATTTGAAGCGGAAGAATGAAACAGAGAGATGGGGATTGATTTCTCGATTCCCCTACGCCGCCGAGCGATCTCTGTCTCGCCGGTCGCGTGTGAGCAAGCAGGCGTTACTGGCCAGACTCCACTATTCCGTTGAGCAGATTCGGCAGGCTGTCGGCGTTGGGGTGGTTCTTCATCGCATCGGCGATATCATCGAGCAGTGGACCGGCTTCGGGGTTGAGTCCCCGCAGCTTTTGTTCGAGAGTACCTGACTTCAGTTCCTCGTGCAGCTGTGCTTCGGTCAGCTTTCCTTCTTTCAGATCCTGCTGAAGAATTTTACCCAAGGCTTCAACCTTCTTCATCGTCTCAGGCGGCAGCTCATTAAGGAGCTTGAGGATGTCGGCTTGGTTCTGTCCACCAAGCGGCATCTGCGCCTGGACAGCGCTGCCGAATACCAGACAGAGCCCCAGGAATAGCAGTCTGACGAGTATCTGCATGATGAACCTCCGTGCAGATGGTGGTTGCCATTGATAGCGATGTCATCAGTATTGCAGTACAGCGACAGGCTGTCAGCAAAATCTAGTAGTTTTGGCGCCGAAAGCAAAGGGTTGGGAGTGATTTCTGATCCCGCACGACGCCAAGAAGCCCTGTCTCGCCTGGCGATCCGTGCGAAGGCTTACGCGTCAGGCATTGCGTGGTTACATTCACCGTGCTCTTCAAATCCATCTAGGGCTGTACCGGTTGGCTGAGCGCACGTTGCCGAAGGAGCGGGGTGCCCGCCGAGGCTTGGCCGAGAACGAAGGCTGGAACTGACTGAAGCTCTGCGATCGAATGATCGCAGCTGAAGGAATTCCAGAAGGGTTCCGCTCGGCCAAGCCCGGAAGGGCCGCTCCGAAAGGCATGGGAGCGAAGCCGCCCGGCACAGCCCGCCCTCCTTCTAGTAGTTCGACTCGAGGCTCGAAGGGGTCTTGTTGAGTACTGTTGCGGTGGCGCGTGAGAGGGCTTCGTCGTGCGCGTGGTCGAGGGTATAGACGCGGAATTGGATCAAGCGGGTAGGTAGCAGGTCGAGGAATTCTTCTAACGGGTCGGTCGAGATGCCTTTGGTGCTAGGGTCGTAGACATAGAGGGGATTGCCGCGCCGGTCTTTCGGATCCGGCCGTGGGTCGAGCGGCGCCATGTCGACGCGGAACTCCATTTTTTGGAGGCGCGCCGGCAATTCTTTTTTGATCTGTTCTTCGAACTGCTCGTGGCTGGGAAAGTCCATGCCACGTTCCTGGCCCTTTTCCTTGAGCACGGCGCTGTAGGCCATCTTCCATTTTACGTCGCGGACGAGAATCCTCTGCCATTCTGCACCCAGGCGCCGTTCGGTGGCATGGCGTGAGGTTTTCCATCCCCGTACCTGTTCAAGTAAGGACCAGTCGGTCAGAGTCAGGTACTCGTCCATCTTCTTGCGAGGATCGTGGGGAAACAGGAGTTTCATGGTGTCGCCGAAGATGTCACGGAGGTGGATGTCGATCGCGCGCGTAGTTCGGTGATAGTAGACGTTGGAATAGAGATACATGCGGGTATTGAGGAACATCTGCAAGGCAGGAAGGCCCGTCTTATGGATCGTAAATCCCTTGTCCGTGATGATCGTGTAGTGAATGAGTCTGGAAAGATCGACCGGGCCGACTGCAACGCCGCACATATAGGAGTCGCGCAGGACATAGTCGAGGTTATCTGCGGTATAGCTGCCGGAAATGACTGGTTGGAGCATGTTGAGCCATTGCGGAATGCGGGAGTTGTCTTTGCCCTTTTCCTTGAGAATTACATGCGCGATTTGATCGGGGTTGAGTTCCTCGCCTTTGGCGAAGGGGCCGGACGGGCTGCGCCGGATCTTGCGGATGATCGGGCCGAGATGGTCGCGGATGATGATCTGTCCGAGTTTTTCGTGACTGGCATGAAAGGCGTGCAAGTAGTTGTCGTCGAAGAAATGGCAGAAGGGGCCGTGTCCGATGTCGTGCACAAGCGCCGTGACCCGGAGAAACTCTTCGACATAGTTCGCCGACGGGACCTCCTTTACCGCTTTCTTGAGAAACGGATAAAGGTGGTGCGCAAAGCGGCCTGCCACATGCATGGTGCCGAGCGAGTGGACGAAGCGGGTGTGTTCCGCTGAGGGGTACACCCATCGGGCGCTTTGGAGTTGGTAGATGTACCGGAGGCGCTGGACCCAGGGAGAGTCGATCAGGTCCTTTTCCGTCCGTTCGTGCGGGTTCGCAGTTGAGTAGGGGACGGTGAAGGAGACATATTGGTGGATCGGATCGGCGATCAGCGCCGACCCATCATATGGAGCGTTGGATTGATGACCGAATTGAGACATGGCGAGCGATCATCTTAGCGTACATCTTGAGGGGGCGGCAATGGCTCTGTCTGGTCTGGTGGGTGCGCCTGCCGATATTTGGCCACGAAATAGTAGGCGAGTGGGTAGGCGAGTGCCGCACCGAGGAAGCTCAAGACAAATCCGCCAAGAAAGAAGGGCATGGCATAGGGCATGACTTGTTCATAGATTGCGCCGAAACTCACATCATTCCAGTCGAAGGAGGGGCTGTCCGATCGGCCGAGTAAGAGCGCACCGACCCAGTAGGTGGCACCGAGGATAGGGACCAGGGTCCAGGGATTGTTGAGAAAGGCGCCTGCCATGAGCGCGAGAAAGTTGAGGCGCAATGCCCAGGCGCAGATGAGCACTATGACGGTGTGTAATCCGTAGACCGGGGAAAAGCCAATGAAGACCCCGATGGCGAAGGCCAGCGCCGTTCGCTGCGGCGATTCCTGCAGATGGAGGACCTGCTTCAGCAGCAATCGAAATGAAGGGATCGTGGCCATGGCCGTCGTGGATGATGTTGGTTACGTGAAATGTTCGTAACTGGTGTTCGCCAACCGGTGACGCCGGCCGTGAGGGGACATGGCCTGTATCCCGAAGCGAAGGGGGCGAATTTTTCCAATGCAGGTCAGGGAGAATCCTCGCTTGAGGGCTGATTGTTCGAGTCGTGGGCGCTGTCGTGGAGATACGGTAAAGAGCAATTCATAATCTTCGCCTCCGGTCAGCGCGAGGTCCACCGGGTCGAGCTTTCGAGATGCGGCATAGGCACGGCAGGCCGGCGATAACGGGAGCGCGCCCAGATCGAGGTCCGCCCCGACATGGCTTTCCTCGCAGATGTGGCGGAGGTCGCCGGAGAGGCCGTCTGAGATATCAATCGCGGAGGTCGCGAAGCGATAGGTATTGAGCCACTGGCCCTCCGCGACGCGCGCGGTTGGACGCAGGTGCCGTCCGATCAGATATTGCCGGTGCCTGGTCGAAAGTGCAGCGGTGCGTGGGTGGCGTTTCGCACGGGGCGGTGGTTCGTTCAAGAGTCTCAGGCCGGCCAATGCGTCTCCGATTGTGCCGGTCACGTAGAGGAGATCCCCGATTCGTGCACCGCTTCGAAACAGGGCCTGGAGGGGAGGGACCATCCCGATCAGCGTTACGCTGAGAAACCATCCGCCGCTCGAAGCCGACGTATCTCCGCCGATGAGCCCTATATGGTGCGGGCGGCAGGCGGCCATCAGCCCTCGGTACAGCTGATGAACATGGCGGGTGGTGCCGGTGCGGGGAATGGCCAAGGCAACGAGCAGATGCTGCGGCGTTCCTCCCATCGCCGCGATGTCGCTGAGATTCGCGGCTGCGGCGCGGAAGCCGATATCAGCCATCGTGGCGGTTTGAAGATCGAAGTGGACCCCTTCTGTTAAGAGGTCGGTCGTCAGCACCGTCCATTGGCCGGCCCGAGACATAACGACGGCGGCATCGTCGCCGATCCCTTGAATCA
>JBGPVY010000158.1:0-6858 GCA_041491905.1 Nitrospiraceae bacterium
GCCTGCTGACGAGGCGGCGGGAGGAGGATGTGGCTATGGTCGAAGGCCTGCATCGCTTCATCGCACGCACGGCGCGACGTGAGGAACACGATGGCAGGGGTCAAGTGCTTTTCGCGAAGAGCGATAATCAGATCAACCGGATGAATCGAGGGAGGCATGCAGTTTCATTCCCTTTGCAATCGCGACCAAGCCGGATTCGGTGACGGTAAATCGCCGGGCGTCGGCCTCTCGGTTGTATCCGATTTCCGAGTTGGGCGGGATGATGACATCCTTGTCGATGATGGCCCGTCTGATCCGACTCTGTGCGCCGATGACGACGTTTTCCATGACGATCGATTCACGCACGTCCGCATTGTCCTGCACACGGACGTCCGGTGAGAGCACTGAGTTTTGCACCCGGCCACCGGAGAAGATGCAGCCGCCGCAGACGATGGAATCCAGAGCCACGCCCATCCTGCCGCCCTGATAGTCTTGCGCGAAGACGAATTTCGCCGGCGGAAATTGCCCTTGATAGGTTCGAATCGGCCAGTGCTGGTCGTAGAGATTGAAGAGGGGATCCACCGCGACGAGGTCCATGTTCGCTTCCCAGTACGCGTCCAATGTTCCGATGTCCCGCCAATACTTCACGTCTTTTTTGTTTGCGTCGATAAATTTGTAGGCGTAGACACGTCGATCGCGAATCATTTGCGGAATGATGTTTTTCCCGAAGTCATGACTCCCGCCCGCCTGGGCGTCGGCAATCAAGTACTTGCGGAGGACGTCGGTGCGAAACAGGTAGATGCCCATCGAGGCAAAGGCATGGGTCGGATCGTTGGGGATCGACGGCGGGTGAGCCAGCTTCTCTTCAAAGTTCGTAATCCGGAAATCCACATCCACGCTCATCACGCCGAATCGATGGGCCTCTTCGATCGGAATATCGATCGCGCCGACCACGGCATCGGCGTTTTTGGCGATCAGCCAATGGAACATCTCCATATAGTCCATCTTGTAGATATGGTCGCCGGCAAGGATGAGCACATAGTCCGGTTGTTCGGTGTCGAGCAGAAAAAGGTTTTGATAGACCGCGTCGGCGGTGCCTTTGTACCATTCTTCGCTGATCCGCTGCTGGGGTGGAATTGAGGCGATATATTCGCCGAGCTCGGCGTTGAAGATGTTCCAGCCCGTGCGGATGTGACGGTCGAGCGAGTGGGATTTGTACTGGATGAGAACTGCGACTTTTCGAAGCCCGGAGTTGAGGCAATTGCTGAGCGTAAAATCGATAATACGATATTTCCCGCCAAAGGGAACCGCCGGCTTGGCCCGATGTTCGGTGAGGGGATGGAGACGTTCGCCCTTCCCGCCCGCCAGCACCATGGTGAAAACGTTTTGCATCGCGGCAAATTGTAACAGGACGCTGAGGAAATAGAAAGAAAGCAGACTCGTTGACATCGCGAGGATCTGAGACGATACTACGCTAGACAGCGTAGTATCGGTTAGTATTCGAGCAAAGGAGTAAGCATGAAGCGGGATGTACTGGTCACGTCGCTTGTGAAACAGAAGGCGGTTCAAAAGCCTGCAGTGGACCGCAGTACAGATGCGCTCCAGCGGTTAGAGCATCTTGAAAGCCAAATGGCAAAGTTGTCCGAATTGGTCCGCGAGCATGCGGAGGATGTCGATCGATTGGTGCGCATCGTGGCCGAAGACCGCGACGTCATTCGACGACAGTTATTGCGCAAGCACCAGGAGCAAGTGCGGGTCCGCAAATATCTTCGTGACTCCAATTCCAAGGTAGGACTCGACTTCTGAGTCTGGCCCGCTTTATTCATGAGCGCTTCTGCTGCAGTCGCCGATGTTCAGGCGAGAGGCACGGGGCTAGAGGCTAGGGCGAAGACTTCCGGTCGGAAACACGGCTCTTTCCTCTAGCCCCGAACCTCGTGCCCCTCGCCTGGTTTCTATACGATTTCGCGGCGAACGATCCGCGACCATCTGCGTCGTTTTCGGCCTCGCTTCTGGCCACACCTCTTTCGCCTCGTCACGAACGGCAATCTCGGACAGGCTCCTCATCGTGGTGGGAGGAATTTTGACGGCAGCGGGGTTGATTCTGGTGTTGGTGCCTGTATTGTATGAAATTGTCCATCACCGCAGTGCGAATAGTGGAGGGGGGAGAAAGGGGATGCCCGTGCAGCAACGACATTCTTGTCGGTGGGTGATCGTCTTGATGGCGCTGATGTTGGGAATGGCTCAGACCCTGTGGGCTGAGCCTGGGAGCCTGTCCGACATTGACCGTTCTACTGCGGCAAACGATCCGCAGCCATCTGCGTCGTTCTCGGCCCGAAACAATCCTCAATGTATTCCAGCGAATAAACCTCCGGTTATTCCGGGCTTGCGGCCTTGCATCTGGCCGCATCTCCTTCGCCTCGTCACGAACGGCAATGCTGGACAGGCTCCTGAGAAAGGAAGAGTCATCCCGGTTCAGATGTCCTACGAGGCGCCTCCGAAGGAACAGAATCTGTCGGCTGAATCCGTTCCACAGAATACGAAACCGTTGACAGCCGGAGAGGTCCAACGAGCGGAAGCCCTCCTGCCATTACTGGAAGGTGCGCAAGAGTTTTGGGCGATGGGAGAATTCGTGCATCTCGGCGAGCCCGTCGTGCCGGTCCTGGTCAAGGGGTTGACCATGGCGGGACCGCGCATTCGGTATAACGTCATTGAAACGATTTCAATGTTGAAGGCGGTCTCGGCGGTTCCGGCTCTCGTTGCAGCGGCCAAGGAACCGAACGAGATCCCGCGGGTGCGTGAACATGCACTGCGGGTGGCCGTTCGATTGGACGCGGCCAAAGTCGTGGACGCGATCGAGGTGATGGCTAAAGATCAGAATTCGTCGATTCGGAAGGCCGCCGCGTTCGAGGCTCGGTATGTCAGAGAGAAGACAGTGGTACCGGTTCTGATCGGGATGATTGCCGATGAGGAACGTTTTGTCGCACTCTCAGCGGTGCAGTCGCTCTGGATTCTGACCCGACATGAAACGGAGTTTCACGATTGGGAGACGTCGACCAAACAAGACCGTCAAGAGTGGACGACCGAGTGGTTGGAATGGTGGGACGGCCAGAAGGACAGCTTTGAAATGTCGGACCCGAAACGGCCGGCGCGTGCGCGCTAGCTGACTGGTTGCTCTTGTCTGTTTGGTCTATCTGGTTTGTTTGGTTTGTCTTTTTTATTTGGTTGAACGAAACTAACCAGATGAACCGAATCAACCAGATGAACAAAACGAACCAGATGAACCAGTTTCGCGTGGCCATGCTGTGCCTTGCGAGGGTGAAAAATCCTGTGTTATATTTTGTGAGTCCGCCCTCTCGTTTCATTACTTCTAGAGTGCTCGATAGAAGGATGATAGGTACACTCCATGGCTATTCTCACGATTGCAAAGCTCGGTAATCCCGTCTTGCGCCAGATTGCGGCCAAAGTTGATCCTCGCGACATTCGCACGTACGAGCTGCAGCAATTCATCGACAATCTAATTGAGACGATGATGGATGAACCAGGGATTGGCTTGGCGGCTCCCCAGGTGTCGCGCTCGATTCAGCTGTGCGTGATGGGCTGTGAAGGGGAGGATGGATTTCCTCAAACCGTTCTCATCAATCCCAAGATTGTCTTCTATGGTCCGCACCAAGTCGAAAGTTGGGAGGGCTGTTTAAGCGTGGATGGGCTGCGGGGAAAGGTCACGAGGCCGTCAGTCGTGAGGGTTAAGGCACTGGATCGTCATGGCAAATCGATGGATTTCGAAGCGACCGGTCTCTATGCGGTCTGTATCCAGCACGAGATGGATCACCTGATCGGCAAACTGTTTTTGGATCGTATGACCGATATGTCGACGCTCACGCAACTCCACGAATTTGGTAGGTACTGGCAACACGATCCCGTTCCCGCCATTTAACCCGGACAATTCATGAACACTTCTGCTTCAATCGCCGATGCCTGACTCAAGCGAGACAGGCGAGACTGGCGGGAAAAGCGCGACTGGCAGGGCAGGGCTCACACGTCACGCGAGTCTCGCTCCTCGCGCTTGTCGCGCGCCACTCCCCCATTTCGCGACGGCATTCATGAATAATCCTGGTTAACTCGCTATGAAGATCCTGCAATTGTGAAAACCCTGCTTCGAGTGCTCCACTATCTCAGCCCACACCGTTCAATGGTGGTCGGCACTTTTCTGTTTGCAGGATTAGCGACAGCGTTCGAATTGATCCCTCCGTGGCTGATCAAGGTGATCATCGACGACGTGATTGGGGCCGGGCGGACCCAGCTCCTGGCATGGGTATTTCTCGGGCTCTGTGCCGCCTATGTGCTGCGGAACCTCTGCGGGTCGATTCGGATTCGGCTGAACAATGGACTGGAACAGCAAGTCGTCCATGACCTGCACGTCCAGGTGTTCTCCGCGCTCCAGCGATTATCTATCAGTTTCTATGAGAATCGTCCGACGGGCGAGATCATGTCGCGGGTGCTGAACGATACCGAGCACATGCAGCGCATCTTCGTCGACGGGCTCGAAGAAATCATTACGGCCGGGCTGACGCTGACCGGGATCATGATCATGCTGTTCATGCTCAATTGGAAACTGGCGCTGTTGGCGCTCGTGCCGATACCCCTCTTGGTGGTGGGAGCGGCGCTGTTCACTAAACGCGTCCATGGGCACTATCGCGCGATTCGAAAAGGGGCGGCCGAACTGAACGCCCTCTTGCAAGACATGCTGGCAGGCATCCGGGAGACGATGGGTTTCAATCGTCAGCCCTACGAGCAGGAACGATTTGACCGGAAGAGCGATCGTTGTCGGCAAGATACCTTGAAGGCCATGTACCTCTGGTCCTACTACTCCCCAGGCATGATGTTGATCGGGAGTCTTGGCGGGGCCATGGTGCTCTGGTTCGGCACCGCCGAAGTCTTGCAGCACCGTCTTTCTGTGGGCGAGCTCGTGATGTTCATCTCGTATCTTGCACTCTTCTATGTGCCGATCAATCAGATTCACTCCGTCAATCACATGCTGCAGCATGCCTTGGCCGCAAGTGAACGGGTGTTCGAAGTGCTCGATCTCGTTCCGGAGGTCAGGGATCGCCCCGACGCTCACGTACCAGTCACTCGATTACGAGGAGAGGTCGCCTTTCATCGCGTCGGGTTTCATTATCGAGCCGATGCGCCGATCTTGACCGACGTCACGATATCCGTCTGCGCAGGAGAGCGCGTCGCGCTTGTCGGTCCGAGCGGGGCGGGAAAGAGCACGACGCTCAAATTGCTGATGCGGTTTTACGATGTGACGCAGGGAGCCATTACTATCGATGAGTACGATATCCGCAATCTGCCCTTGGCATTTCTTCGAAGTCAAATCGGGCTGGTCCAGCAAGAGCCCTTCTTGTTCAACGGCACGGTGAGAGAGAATATTCTGTACGGGGACCTCTTGGCCGGACAGGACGAGGTTGAGGCGGCGGCCAAGGTAGCACGCGCGCATGACTTCATCATGGCCCTTCCGGAAGGGTACGAAACCTGGATCGGGGAGCGCGGCGTCAAGCTCTCCGTCGGGCAGCGGCAGCGTGTGTCGATCGCCCGTGTGATCCTGAAGGACCCTCCGATCGTCATGTTCGATGAGGCCACGTCCAATATCGACACGGAAACCGAGGTCAAGATTCGTGAGGCGTTGGACGATCTCACGAAAGGGCGGACGACGATCATCATTGCCCATCGCCTCTCCACCATCCATGGCGTCGATCGAATCATTGTCGTGGACCACGGCCTTGTCGTCGAAGACGGGACGCACGAGACGTTGATCGGGCATGGAGGGGTGTATGCACGGCTTTACGACGCCCAGTTCCAAGTCTAACGGCAGGATGCTGAAAAAGCCCGCCAGCTTTGTTCTCGCATCGCTCAGAGACTCAACGTACCGCAAGGGTACGCCTCGCCTCTTCGCTCGCTGCGGCCGCGCTGACGGCCTTTTTGAGCATCCTGCTTGGTTGTGGCTTGTTGCCTCAAATGTGTGAGTGTTGAATCTCAGACGTGCCGAGGTAGTTCCCACGCAGCCCGCAAGTTACAGGATGCCTGGCCGTTGCGGATAGATCTCGTCCATCAGTATACTAAGACCACTATTTGGGGAGAGTAGGCCGATGGTGCTGATTTATGAAAGCGACCCGCTGGATAATGATGACGCGCGCGGGCGGTTTTATCATGTCTGCCGCGGGCGAATCGATCGGACGGAAATCCAACTTCCGGTTGGCGAGAAGGTCTACGAATGTGCCGTCTGCGGGATCGATCTCGAAGCTGAAGACTTTTGGCTGGCGAGGCAGAAAGGGTCGGTGTAGGACGAAATGGCTAAGAGCGCAGGACGAAAAACCGTATCGGTATCGCGGGGGCTGATCATGCTTTGTGATACCTGCTACGACCAGGTCATGGCCGAAAAATTAACCGACCACAAGAACTTTGTGGCGGATCACGATAACCTCTTCGATACCATCTGCGTCGGTTGCACCGACATCAACCGTCCCCTCATCGACGACATGGCGGGTAGTGGCGAATGAGGATGTTGAAAAATCCCGCCAGCGTCGTTCTCGCCTCGAAATCATCCTCAACGTAGCCCAGAGGCTACGCCTCCGGTGCTTCCATCGGCTGCGGCCTTGCTGAACGGGCTTTTTGAACATCCTCATAATAGTGCTAGTCTCCTACTGGCCGGAGTTGATGAGATTGTGATGCCGTTGCCCCGCCGGCAAGCTTTTCCATATCGAACATGGATACATTTTTTGAGTATGCTGCCTGCGTAGCACTTGACGGAGCACATGCGGCGTATGACAATGCGCCAGGTTCGTTGAGGTTTCCGCTCTTCGATGTCGGATGTGGCGTGCA
>JBGPVY010000040.1:0-16285 GCA_041491905.1 Nitrospiraceae bacterium
CAAGTGGCGAACGTCTTTGCCTGCCGCTCGGAGCGCATGTCCGCATTCCGACTGGGCATCTTAACCAATCCGCTGATACTATGGGGCATTGTCACTGAACTCACCATCCTCGCGTTGATCGTCTACACCCCATCAGGAAATGCGATCTTTGGAACCAGCCCCTTGCCTGCCTGGATCTTCGGGCCACTCGCGCTGGGCTCCCTTGCGCTGTTATTCGCAGAGGAAACCCGCAAGTTCATCGTGAACCGATTCACAAACAGTCGCGCAGGCAAAGTCACGCAACAAGCGGGTAAATCATGACCAGTAACCCCCAAGACCCGATTCGTGAGGTCCCTGTCACCGAGATCATTCCCCCCGGATCTTCTTCAGCTCCGGCTCGCCGTTCGTCAACTCCATCATCCGACCACGAGCACCGGCTCCCCGCCTCCCTACCCATGCCCCCTTCACCACGGACCGGTCTCCGTCTTCCCTGGCTCATCGGAATCCTGGCCCTGCTCGCGTTCGTAGGGGCAGGAACCTGGTATTGGTGGACGGCCGGGTCTCCGCCGGTCCACTACAAAACAGCGCTGGTCGATCGAGGCCCCATCACCTCAATTGTCACCGCTACCGGCACGGTCAATCCGGTCGTGTCGGTGCAGGTGGGCAGCCAAGTCTCCGGCAAAATTACTCAACTGATGGCGGACTTCAATTCCGTGGTCACGAAGGGCCAGGTCCTGGCCACGGTCGATCAGCAGCCGTTCCAAGCGAGGGTGAGTCAAGCCCGCGCGGCGCTCAAGAGCGGACGTGGCAATCTGGCGAAAGCGAAGAACCTGGCGAATCAGCGAAAACTCGAACTCGATCGCATGACGACCCTGATCCTGCAACAATTCGTCTCACAGGCGGATCTCGACCTCGCCGCCACGAACTTCCGCGACGCCCAGGCCCAGGTCGAGGTCGCGCAGGCGCAGGTGGATCAATCGGTGGCCACGTTGGCCTCAGCCGAGCTCGATCTCGGCTATACCACGATCTATTCCCCGGTCAACGGCATCGTGGTATCCCGCAACGTCGATGTCGGCCAGACCGTCGCCGCCAGTTTCCAAACGCCGACCCTGTTCGTGATCGCCCAGGACCTGACGCAGATGCAGGTGAACGCCAACGTCAGCGAATCCGACATCGGCGGGGTCGCGGAAGGCAAGCCGTCCAGCTTCCGCGTGGATGCCTATCCCAAACAGTTCTTCGAGGGCACCGTGACGCAGGTGCGCAACGCGCCAATCAGCATCCAGAACGTGGTGACCTACGATGTGGTGATCACAGTGGACAATCGGGATCTCAAGCTCAAACCCGGGATGACGGCGAACGTGACGATCGTGACGGGCAAGAAAGAAAATCCTCTACGCGTACCGAATGGGGCATTGCGCTTCCGGATGCCGGCGGTCCCGGTGGACCGCAAAATCACGCAGGTGTGGGTGATGGATCAGGAGAAGCAGGTGCGGCAGACGGTGCTCACCACCGGCATCGCCGACTCCCTCTTCACAGAAATCGTCGAGGGGACGCTGAAGGAAGGAGACACGGTGATCCTTGGGATTGAGACGCCCGAAGAACAAGCCCAGAAGAAACTCCCCCCTGGGTTTGAGACTGGCCCGAGGATGAGATGAACAAGGAGAATAGTTTTCTCTGGTTGATCTAGTTTGTTTGGTTTTTCTGGTTGAATCGGCGCATCCGCTAAACCAGACCAACGAGAAACCAGATAGACCAAATAAACCATTTAGTCGCGTACCATGTCTTTTCTATGGCTCACGATCTTGTCTGCCCTCCGCATCCTCCGGCGGAATCCGCTGCGCGCCGGGCTGACCATGCTCGGCATCATCATCGGCATCGGCGCCGTCGTGGCGATGGTCAGCTTGGGTCAGGGCGCCACCGCCTCCGTCCAAGCTGAAATCGCCAGCCTGGGCACCAACGTCCTCATCATCGTCCCGGGCGCCACGACCGTCGGCGGCGTGCGCGGAGGACTCGGCTCAATTTCAACGCTGACCGTCGATGATGCGGAGGACATCGAGAAGAAAGTCGCGAGCGTCACCACAGTGATGTATGCGACACGCTCGGTCCTGCAAGTCATTCATGAGAATAAAAATTGGAGCACGATCGTCCTCGGGACGACCACTGTCTTTCCTGATATCCGGAGCTGGCCCATCGCGCAAGGGAACTTTTTCACGCAGTCGGACATGGATTCAGCCGCCAAAGTCGTCGTCTTGGGAAAAACCGTTGTCCAAAACCTGTTCGAGCCGGGGGAAGAAGTAGTGGGAAGTGAGATCCGTATCAGAAACGTCCCGCTCCGTGTGATCGGCGTTCTGACATCGAAAGGACAGTCTATAACGGGGCAGGACCAAGATGACTTCGTGGTGCTCCCCTTCTCAACCGCAGAACGCAAAGTCCAGGGGACGAAATTTCTTGGAACCGTCGGGATCATCCTGGTCGCCACGCAGACGCGCTATGAGATCCCTGCCGTCGTCGCAGACATCAAAGAGCTCTTGCGGGCGCGCCATCACCTCACCGCCTCGGAGGAGGACGACTTCACCATCCGCACCATGGAAGATATTGCCAGAACCATTGCCGGCACGAGCCGGACGATGATGCTCATGTTGATGGGTATCGCCTCCATCTCGTTGATCGTCGGCGGCATCGGCATCATGAATATTCTCTTAGTCTCGGTCACCGAACGAACCAGGGAAATCGGACTACGCATGGCCGTCGGCGCGAAGCGCGCGCATATTCTGCTTCAATTCCTGATCGAAGCGATCATCATGACCGCGATCGGCGGAGCGCTCGGCGTCGGTGCAGGGATCGGAATCGCGCGCCTCCTGACCACTATGATCGGCTGGCCGACCATTATCTCTCCGGAAGCCGTCGTCATTTCGTTTCTATTCTCCCTGATCGTGGGCGTCTTCTTCGGCCTGTATCCCGCGAACAAAGCGTCGAGGATGAACCCTATCGAGGCGCTGCGCTACGAGTGAGGTCCACCACGAGCATGGCGAACATTACGCAGAATCAGGACATCGCCCGGCGATTGCGAGAAGTCGCACAGCTCTTAGAGGATCAGGGCGCGAATCGATTTCGCGTGCAGGCCTATCGCGCTGCGGCAGAGACGATCGAACGCTTGGCGGTTCCCGCCGCAGAGATCGCACAGCAACAGGGCACAGACGGTTTGCAGGCTTTGCCCGGCATCGGGGTGAGCCTCGCGCGATCTATTCATACCCTCGTCGTCAGCGGCCGACTGCCGATGTTGGATCGCCTCCGCGGCTGCATGGACCCGGTCTCACTGCTCGCGTCCATTCCAGGGATCGGTCCAGCCCTCGCCACACGACTCCACGACGATCTCGGCATCGACACGCTGGAGCAACTGGAAATGGCAGCGCACGACGGACGCTTAACAGAAGTTGAAGGGATCGGTCCCAAAAAACTCCAAGGTATCATCGATTCCCTGACCGCGCGACTTGGACGTGTCCGGCAGAGCCCTGGCAGGACGGCCAGGCACCCGACTGCTGAACCTCCGGTGGAAGAGCTTCTGGATGTGGACAGGGAATATCGCGAAGCCGCCCAAGCCGGCAGACTGCAGAGAATTGCGCCGCACCGCTTCAATCCAAAGAAAGAGGCCTGGTTGCCGATCCTCCACACACAGCGAGGCGCCCGCCACTATACCGCGCTGTTCTCGAACAGCGTCCTGGCCCATCGCCTGAAGAAAACGCAGGACTGGGTCCTCCTCTACTACGATGATGACCACGGTGAACGCCAGTGCACCGTGATCACCAGCCACCAAGCCCCATTCAGCGGGAAGCGAATCGTACGGGGACGAGAGGAAGACTGTGCAGCCTACCACCAGTCTCGTGAAGCCATGAACACAGAGGTAACCTCACCAGGCTCTTAATGGCAGCTCGCCGGCTGTGTGCCCTCATCGGAATTTTTCTTGCCGTAATTGGCCTAGCAAGTTGCGGAAAAACTATATCAGCACGCGAAACTACGATAGTTCGCATGTCTGGCTCAACAGGAAAACACTTTCGCAGGCTGCTCAAAAAGGCCGTCCAGCAAGGCCGCAGCAAGCAAAGAGGTGAGGCGTACGCTTCGGTACGTTGAGCCTCTGAGCAAAGCGAGAACGAAGCTGGCGGACTTTTTCAGCAGCCTGCTAGGATGGTTCAGCATGATCCGGATGCCGGGACAAAGTCACCAGGGGCCGCTGCCTCCGCTGACGGATGAACAACGCGCACTGGAGCAGGAACTCCATTCCCACGTACAGACGCTCGCTGGGCAGATCGGCGAGCGCAACGTGTCTCGCCATGACCGGCTCGTCATGGCCGCGGATTATATTCGGACGACGCTCGCCGGTGTCGGGTATGAGGTTCGCCAGCAACCCTACGAGGTGGGAGGGAAAATCTGTGAGAATGTAGAAGCGGAGGTGCGAGGTAGAGGGAGTCCGGACGACATCATGGTCATCGGCGCGCACTATGATTCGGTGCAGGGAAGTCCCGGTGCCAACGACAATGCGAGCGGCGTGGCAGCGATCCTCGCCTTGGCTCGTGCGTTTGCGAGGACCACGCCGACTCGTACGCTGCGATTTGTATCGTTCGCCAACGAGGAGCCGCCGCTCTTTCAAACCACACACATGGGGAGCCTCGTCTACGCCCGGCGCAGCCGCGAGCGTGGTGAAAAGATCGTCCTCATGCTCAGCCTGGAGACCATCGGCTACTACTCAGATGAGCCAGGGAGCCAACACCTCCTATTTCCATTGAATCTTATCTACCCATCTACCGGAAACTTTATCGCCTTCGTCAGCAACGTGGAGAACGGGTTCCTGGTGCGGCAGCTCGTGGGATCTTTTCGGCAACAGGCCCAATTCCCCTCCGAAGGGGGAGCCCTGTGGGGAGTGATCCCCGGCGTCGGGTGGTCGGACCATTGGGCGTTCTGGAAGGAGGGATTCCCGGCGGTGATGGTGACCGATACTGCCCTCTTCCGCTATCCCGCCTACCATTCGAACGCCGACAGGCCCGAGTTCGTTCAGTACGAACGAATGGCGCGCGTCGTCTCCGGCCTGCATTCTGTCATCGCAGAGATGGCGAATGCACCAAGGTGAGGGAGGATGAACAAGAGGAAATAGTCAGACTATCCTTGCTTGTTTTCTCTCCCCACCGCTGCACCCGAACGTGACACAGAAAGGGCGGTCTGGGTGAATCCCGAACTGCCCCTCCCCCCACATAGCATGGATGAGCTCACCTCTTATAGTGAGGGCGGCCGAGCCTATCCTTAACTGCGCGCGTCCAACCACCACTATAAATGATCCCTCCAAGCTCGCTCGTTTCCTCTCCTCACCGCTGCACCCGAACGTGACACAGAAAGGGCGGCCTGGGTCAATCCCGAACTGCGCGCGTCGAACGACCACTTTCTGAAGTGGGGGTTCCGCGAGCACGGGATCACCCAAGCCGCCCTTTCATTCCCTATAGTTCGCCCCAGCCCTATTCCTCTGCCTGAACCCCAGGATGATAGGTGCCATACACATACACGGAGATGGACAGGTGGCCGAGATGTTTTTCTATCAACGGCTTGACGTCTTTCCAGTCGAGCCCACCCACACCAGTGGCTAAGCGTGGAAGCGCAACACTCTTGAACTTCTCAGCTTCGATCAGTTTGCACAGCGCCTTGAGACAGTGGTTCACGTTCTCGATCGTGGCCCGGCCCGGCTTGGCCCCATGACTGGCAGCAGCCTCCTGAGTAAACAGATTCACAATCCGAACACCTCCGACGCCGGACCAAGTCCATAACTCGCCGCTCTTGGGAGTAAACGTCTGAGAGTAATGCCGGAAGTCCTTATACATTGCCGGCCACCGTTCCCTGAGTGCCAAGGCTAGCCCGTTCGCAAAGTTGTCGTTGGGTGCGACACCATGCGCCAGGGCCTCCGCCTTCGTCAATAAAATATCCCCTGCCACTTCCTTCAACATGTAATGTCTTCCTCCGTCGGGTTAGTCATGAGTTGTAAATTTTATCACGGAGGGCGAGATGAGTCTCCTCTGCGCTCACACCGCGAAATGGTCCACTGACATTCTTTTTCTATTCCGGTTGCTCGAGGGGTTAGGAGCGAAACGGTTTAACATCACCTGACTTGCGCAACATCTTGTTCACCTCGTCAAGGTGCAGCTCTTCGCCGACGATCATCTCTCGTGCATATTCTTCCAACAGGACGGACTTTCCTTCGGAGACTTTCAGGAGTTCGTAATAGGACGCGATGGCGGCCTTCTCGTGCTCCAAGCTTTCCTGCAGGATATCTCCCACATCATGCTTCTCGGTTTCCAAGAGTGTCCCAATTTTCAGCGACGGGTGGCCGCCTAGTAAGGTAACCAGTTCCCCGGCTTTATGCGCATGGGCAAGGCTCTCGTCAGCATTACGCTTCAGCCAAGACACGATAGGAATGCGGTTATAGCCGTAGATCATGAGGGAGTAATGCATATAGCGTGCGACTCCCGCCAACTCATGCTCCATAATTTTGTTGAGAATCCCAACCGCGCGTTGCGTGTCTTGATCGTTCATCTGATGCCTCCTGTTAGCAAAACTATCCCACCTGAAGAAGTTGCGAATGGCATCGCCCCCGGCACGTCTGCTGCGGCCGGCTTTTGCAGCATGGCACACCACCGTCAGCGATTCGTTGGGAGACAAGTCTACTGGAAAGCCCAATGCGTATCCACCTCGTTCTGTTCTTGGAGTAGCCCTTGTCTTTTTTCCGTCTCTACCTTATAGAATGGGCAAAGTCGCAAGCTGAACAATCGTCAGCTTCCGTGACTATCCCTCTCGTAGTTCCACAGGAGTGCCTCATATGAAAATGCTGCTGATCGTCTTTCGTCAGTCGATTGTAGAACGCATCCATGCACTGCTGAAAGAATATGAAGTCAACGCGTTTACTGAACTGCACAATGTAGCCGGCAGGGGGGAGACCGGACCCACCGTTCAGTTCTTCCTGTCACCCGGCGCCAACTGTATGATCCTCACCGCGGTATCGGAACAGCGTGCCTACCGCCTCATCGATGGGTTCACGCGCTTGAAAGCGGAGCAGGGGATGGGTCAGCATGACACTCTTCACGTATTCATCCTCCCCTGTGAGCAAGTGGTTTAGCCCGCATGATTCATGAGCGCTTCTGCTACAATCGCCGATCCGCTGCTACGACGAGCCTTCGGCCGGCGGGCTCGCCCATCGGACCCTCACCGTACTGCACGAGTACGCATCGGGTCCTCACGGCTCCGCGCGCCGGTCTCGCGACGCGGCTCAGCGATTTCGCCACGAACCGTCATGAATAATGCGGGCTAGCCACGGGCAGCCTGTCCGCCGCCGTTCGGTGTCGTCAGCACACAACAAGCCGAACTTGCCAACCGCTGCGCGCGCGGGGTGAGGACGGACCTGATTGAATTACGTCGGTTGATAGCTCGTCGAGGGATAGGTCTGCCGAATCTCTGCCTCCTACTGGTCAGCCGTCACGCGCTCCCGGAGCATCCCGCTCACCTCACGCTCGACAGAGAAGCCCCCTCATCCGAGACGCACAAGACGATATGAAATCTCTTCAAGGCTCTCCCCCTCAAGACCGCGCGCGGAGGAGGCGAAAAATGGTTTCGGAGACCGCCTACACAGGGGGAATAAATGGGGACATTCAACTTTTCCAGGGTTGGTCTGACCTATCCTCCTGTACGCGTGTCCAACGAGGGTCTCTTGCTGCCTTCTCGCAACATCTCACTTTCTCTCCTAAGGTAGTCGCCGTACTGTCCTTCACTGCGCGCATCGGACGAGCGATTTCCCTGCTCTTTACCCGTATCCGGCGAGGCGGCTGGTGTGGTCTCCATTGCGCGCATCGAGCGACCCTCATCCATATAATTGATCCTTCCGAGCTTGCTTGCTTTTCCTCTCTTGGAAGGGCACGCATGTTGGTCTATGTGCGGTCGTCGAGCCAGGTTACAGATGCCCTCCAAGCTCGCTCGTTATCTCGTCAGGGATGGGGGCTGATTGATCTTCCACTGCGCGCGTCCAACGAGGGCCTTCTGAGGCCGCGCGTTGCGCGAGCACAGAAAGATCATCAGGCTCCATCCCCTCCTCTGTTCTGGGAGCACAGGACCAACGTGGGTGTCCTTCCAATCCTTTTCATCGCGGGGGCTCTGCGAGCACAGAGACCATACCTGCTGTCTCGCCACCCCCCTTCCGAGCTCGCTTGCCTATCCCTCCACAGGGTAGCCTGGTCGATCCTCAAATGCGCGCGTTCAATGAGCACTATCAAATGCTCCTTCCGAGCTTGCAGGCCTTCTCTCCTGGAGGGTGGCCTGTTTGGTCTTCCACTGCGCGCGTCCATTGAGGTCTTCTGATTCCACCTCTCTTTCCAGGGGAGTGGCCGAGGCTGCCCTTTACTGCGCGCATCGAGCGACCGCCGTTTCATCGCGGGGGCTCTGCGAGCAAGAAGGGCACCTGGCCGCTCCCCTCCCTCTCCTTTATTCGAACAACCTCCTCACCCCCGCCTTAATCTGGTCCAGCCCCTCACGCAAGTCGGTCTCAAGAACATCGGCCTTGGCCTGCACCACCACGCGCTTGGCCTTGAGCTGGTCCTTGAACACCACCAGCTTGCTGAGTAGCTCCTGCTTCGTTGACTCCAGCGTGACTCGCTGCTTGGCTTTCTCATTCTCAAACCGACCCTTGAGTGCCTCAAACTCGGCTTCGAGCGTGCTCGTCCGGCCCACGAGATCCTCCCAGACCCTGCCCGATTCGAACGCGGCCCCTTTCAGTTTCTGCTCCGCAACGGATTCGAACTCGTTCAGGGCCTTGAGAATCTTCGTCCTCTGCTCCTCGAACGTGTCGCGAGCGTCCATTTTGCCGAGGGCCAATTGCACTTGAAGATGTTCGAGCTTGGCCTGCACGTCACTCTTTGCCTGCTCTGCCATCTCCGTCGACTTCTGCACGTCGGCCTGGACCTGCTTGAGCAGATCCCGCAGCTGTTGCTTGCGCTGCTCCAGCCGCTGCAGCGCCTGCTCTTGCGTCTGGGTCAGTTGCGCCTCCAGCGCCAGCGCCTGGTGCTCCAACGCATCCAACTGCTTGTCGAGCGATGCTCTGAGTTCCTTGATTCGCGACATGGGGCCCTCCTCTGTGTGAAATGGAACATACAAACCGGCTACGTTCTGCCCAGCGCGGCACTATATCGCAGCTCCCTTCTCTATTCATAACAATCCCTGCTATATCGCGCCCGATACGTCCATCGACCAAGCGGATATCCTATATACAATAGTCCCCTCCAAACTGCTCGTTCCTCTTGAAGAGGGAGTAGCCAGACTGTCCTTCACTGTGCGCATCGGACACCCCTTCATCCTTCTAAATGGTCCTTCTAATCACGAGTCTGCAAGTTCCCAACCAAGCCATAAGCACAGAGGATTGCACCTGTCTCGTTGCATTTCAGGACAGATGGCGCATCACCGTTGCCCCATAATGCCACGTAAACCGACCCGGCGCTTGTCGATACTGTTCCTGCGTGCATGCTAATCCCTCTGTTCTTCTCACATTTATGCAAGCATCTGCACCAATCGCGCATGGCATTCCCCTTGCTTATCTCATTCTTCATACGAACCATGCACACATCTATCTCTGCCGAGCGAGGGAGGTTGCCATGCCGATCCTGAAACGACTCCAGAGTTATCTCGACACGAACAAGATTCCCTATGAAGTGGTCAGCCACCCGAAGGCTTATACCGCCCATGATGTGGCGCAGACCCTTGATGTGCCAGGCAAGCTCGTCGCCAAAGTCGTGATGGTCAAGGCTGATGAGTACTTCGTGATGACGGTGCTCCCCTCAACCTGGCGCGTAGATTTGAGACGATTGCGGGACGTACTTGAGGCCCGCGACGTCCGATTAGCGACAGAAGCCGAATGCGCGAATCTGTTCCCTGATTGTCAGGTCGGCACGATGCCGCCGTTCGGCAATCTCTATGGCGTGGAGGTGTACGTCGATCAACTCCTGACGGAAGACGAGTCCATCGTCTTTGAGGCCGGCACCTACGTCGGCGCGATCAAGCTTCGGTACAAGGACTTTGCCGATCTCGTTCGTCCGAAGATCGCCGCGTTTCATTATGAGCCGTCAAAGATCGAGAGCTAGCTGCCGTGGGTCTCATCGGAGGGCTTAACCCGCATTATTCATGACGGTTCGTGGCGAAATCGCTGAGCCGCGTCGCGAGAGCGGCGCGCGGAGTCCTGAGGACCTGAGGCGTACTCGTGCGGTACGGTGAAGGTCCGAAGGGCGAGCCCGCCGACCGAAGGCTCGTCGTAGCAGAGGATCGGCGATTGGAGCAGAAGTGTTCATGAATAATGCGGGTTAAGGCGCGTCACTTTTCTCGTGAGGCGGATACCGGTCGAACGAACCGCGCGCAGAATGTTTCGGCGTGTCGCAATCGGCAAGGCTTCCGGAACATAGACGCCGGCGAGTTCTCTCGGCATGTACTTCACAAAGAGGGCAGCGAGGTGTGCGGCGCTCCAGGCAACCGGCGAACAGGTGAGTCCGCGCTGGCGCAGCTCGAATAGCGAGGGGAATAGCGCGTCCCACCGGATCATGCAGTGGCCAGTTCGCTTGTGCCCATAGACCAATACCGCTGCCGCGAAGCGTTCGTTTCTTAAGATGCCCCGCCGGACCAATTTCGACATGGCGCGCGGCGTCGGCGTGGCGGGAAATCGGGCCGCTACCAATCCACGGGATCGGTTCAGCTTCCCTTGTCGATACCAGCGGCGCAGTCGCTCCATGTCGATGCCGCCGATCTTGGCATCCATCTCGCGCACCCGGAGCACATGCGGAATCGTGACAACCTCCTCCTGGGCGGCCAACAACACGCCAACTTGCCCGATCGGCGCGTGGAAACGGAACAGTTCCCGCTCGCCGAAGCGCTCTCCGAACTCGAATTGCCCGTCTCGGTAGATTCGCGGCCGCGAGACTGCCTCGTCGAACAAATCGACGGCAGACCATTGTGAGACCGGGTTGTCGCTCGCCGTTTCTTCAAAGAGCCTCACCTGAACCCTCTCAATGGTGTCGAGTCCGGCCGCCGCCTGCATGACTAAGAGGTTCGTGAGTCCGGGCGCAGCGCCGGCATGAATCAACGCGAGCCGATTTTTCTCCCGGAACAGGAGGTCGAACCGATGTTGCTCAGGCCGAAAGGGGCTCTGAGTGAGATGGGATGCCGTATCGATGTAGTGGGAGCGTAACTGGAGGGCGGCACACAGGATCGTCTTGTTGAAAACCGCGGGGCAGGCGTTCACCAGGAGATGGCAGCCCTTCGCTGCCTTCACAATACTACACAGGTTTCGAGCATTGACCCGTTGAATCACCAGGGTCGAGTGCTCACCAAGAAAGGCGCGGGCACGGACGGGATCACGATCACCGCACGCCACCGGATGACCCTGGCGGATCAGTAGTTTGGTAAGCAACGACCCCATCGCCCCGACGCCAAGAATAAAGACCCTCATGGGGTCGAGACTGTACCATAACTCAACGGGAACATTGACGGTCACTCCACACTTTCTCGTCTCCTGCCTTTTGGATCGTGAGGCTTACCCTGCGGCTTGCGCGGAAGTTCGAACCCCCAGGTGATCGCGACTTCCTTATTCTCCAAACAAAGAAGGGTGGTCAGGTTGCACTTCCCTGCTCCCTGCGCGCATCGGGACGGCCTTGAATGATGACGATGTGTTTGGGCATGCCCCCCTTCTCGCACCATCCGTCAATCTCAGAAGAGTGGATGGTGAGGGGCGCTTCCCGCCGGAACGTGATCGGCAACTCCTCCCGCATTTCCTAGGAATTGCCACCTCCCTTCCTCTTTGACGAGGTAGTGCACCTCGCGTACCCAACTATCAATGGTGATGGGCTTGCCCGTCTGTTTCTCCGTCCCGTGGAGCTCTCCGGTGCAGGTCACATGCGCTTTTCTGACGCCGTCGGCCTGGACCAATCTCAGCTCAGTGAAGACATGGGATGAACTGATGTCCCGGTAGTGTAGGAAGACTTCTTCCCATACTCGGTGCACATCCGATCTTTTTAAGCCATGATAGTTGTAGGTCGTGGCGTAGAACTTCATGAGCGCATCGAGATCAGCCTTCTTGACCGCCGCTTCGGCCTCATTGAACGCTGTCACCAGCTCCTTGATGACCGGCTGATCGGCATCCGCTCCCACTCCCGGTGAAAATTCCACGGCGGCGGCGACGGGAGTCGGCGGTCGGCATTGGGTCAGGATCAAGGTTCCTGCCAGGATTAGGATGACCTTGATCACGCCTCGTCGCTTCATAATTGTAGAGTTACGCAATGCTGATGCCATCGCTACGTGCGAGGTAAACCCTCGATGATCCAAGCGATCTCCGCTATTCATTTCCCCTTCGTTAAGTCCAGGTTCAACAGGATGACGCCTAACTCCCCACGTGACACTGCCTCTCTGCCGCAAAACGCCACGCTTCATAGCGCTCTGTGGCCCAAGATCAGCAGAACCCACAGGCACATCTAATGCATTCCGAACTATTCGTGCTCGGGGGAACAACGGGAAGTCTGTAAGCAGTTGAGCGATCAATTTGCCATGAACCGCGCTCACGCGCGCAAGAAAGGAGGAGTCCCATGTCCGTAGCCAAGGTCATCGAGATCAGTTCCGAATCGCCGAAGAGTTTCGAAGATGCCATTCAGGACGGGATCACCCGGGCATCCAAAACCGTACACGGCATCAAATCGGCTTGGGTGAAGGAGCAACACGTGGTGATCGACAAGGGGAAGGTCGCTTTGTATCGCGTGGATTTGAAAGTAACGTTCGTGCTGGATTGACGTGTCATGGAGCGGGTGGAGCCCCAATGCCACCGACTGTTCACGCAGAAGCTCTCCGGTCGCCGCGCGTTGTATCGCCGTGGCGACCAGGCCTCCGCTCCTTGGCCAGTTCAAATTTGAGGCCGGGTGGGGTGCCTGTGACATTGCGCCAGCCTTGGATAGCCAAGAGCATACCCTTCGCTCTTCCTCTGTTTCTTGTCGCCCTTACTTGCACCATCGCGTTCGGCTCATCGGGCCAGATCTCGGAGCCCCCCACTGAGGCGGTCCGCTCGACGCTCACCGAAGTCTTCCGCATCCTCGAAGACGAGAAGCTTAAAGATCCAGCCAAGCTCATCCCGCGCCGGCATATGCTGGAAGAAGTCATCGCTTCCCACTTCGACTACACGGAAATGTCGAAGCGAGCGCTCGCGGCCCACTGGCTTCCACTCACGACCGGCGAGCGCGCCGAATTTGTCGAACTCTTCAAGAGCTTTCTTTCCGACCGCTATGCCGAAAAAATCGAAGGGTATTCGGGACAACAAGTATTCTATCTCTCTGAACGGATCGAGGGGAACTATGCGGAGGTACGGACCGAGCTGCGGTCGAGCAAAGTGGAGATCCCAATGGACTACCGCCTCTTTTCAAAAGAAGGTCGGTGGCATGCCTACGACATCATCGTAGATGGCGTGAGTCTGGTGAAGAACTACCGCAGTCAGTTCGAGAAGATCATCCGCACGTCGTCCTACCAGGAGTTAGTCCACCGGCTGCGCGAGCGCACCATTGGCGAGGACAAGAAAACAAAAGCCTCCCTCCCGGCGGTGCCGCACAACCTCGCGGCCTGAGATCTTCTGCCTCTCGTGCTCAGGTATGCGTGGAGCCAGAGCCGGGGAATGGTCTGACCCCCGCGCGTCCAGCCAGCTCATGGAGTTTTTCGTGGACTGACTCGTTGTTATAGGACTGGACTTCAGAGAGCGCCAGGCAGTAGTCCGTCAGCGCCTCCAGCCAGACCTTCTGATTCTCGCAGGTCACAGGACCTTGTCGGGCCTCGTCGATCCTGAACGCTGCCTCTTTGAGCTTGGCCGCTGCTTCAGCGAGATGTTTCGGCACTGACATAGGTTGCTCCTTTCTTGATTACGGCACCTTCACAAAGAGGAAACGCTCCCGCATCGTTCGGGTGATCAATCCAACTCCACATTCATCCCCGATCAGTTCCACTGCGACAATCGCATCCGGATCCTTGGGGTCGATGAGCGTCTCGTCACCTACAGTGGTAGGTATCCAACGTTCCGGCTGCGACGGCTGCCTCCAGGTCTTCGATCGTCCTATCGGACAAGACCGAGGTATCGTATTCCTGCACCACCTCGTGACCGGGACGAGCATCCTCGTCTCGCTGTTTAATCAGCAGCCACTGCCGCGGACGGCCTTTCATGCGCACCAAGGTGAAGCAACCCCGCAATCGTTGTCCATGCAAATGCACTTCCAATTTGCCCGCATGGAGCATCATCGCCAGCGATGCTGAGCCCTGGTTCGCGCCAAGCGGTTCGAACCAGCCTGTATCCCACACCAACACCGGTCCCGCTCCATAATGGCCTTCTTCGATCACCCCCTCGAAACCCGCATATCCGAGATCGTGTTCCTCCACTTCCACGGCAAGTCGTTTGACCGATGGGTCCATCGAGGGGCCTTTGGGGATGGCCCATGACTTGAGCAGGCCGCCGATTTCCAGACGGAAATCATAATGAAGGTGAGAGGCCAGATGCTTTTGGACCGTGAAGATCGGCCGCTTGGATTTCGGCATATTCTCCTGTGCCTCAGAACTTGTAGCCGAACCGGCGCAACAGCGCTTTCCGTTCCACGATATCTGCTTCCGCCTCGATCCCTTTCGGAGGAAATCCATCGACCACGCCAAGAATCCCCCGCCCTTGCTCGGTCTCCGCCAGTATCACCTCCACCGGATTGGCCGTCGCACAGTAGATCTGGCAGACTTCCTGAACCTGTCTGATGGCTGGCAGCACGTTCACGGGATAACAATCCTTCAAGAACACCAGAAAACTATGGCCCGCCCCGATGTTCTTGGCATGGGTCCGCACCAGCTCAATCAGCTCCTGATCGGTCCCGCTCCATCGCACCAGGCAGGGGTCCGAGGCTTCGCAGAACGCCAATCCAAACTCGATGCCCGGCACAGCCGTGACCAGGGCCTCGTGGAGATCCTCGACCGTCTTGATGAAATGAGCCTGACCAAGAATGACTTGGACCGCCGGAGGACTTGGAATATGCACCTTCACAGAGATCAGACGAATGGTCATTGACTCCCCCCTCCTGTATGAGTCGATAGAAGCATCAGCCATGCCATGGACTCAGACAGAAGACAATCGCTCTCCGTCCCACAGTAATGTCAGGACTTCTCACGACTCTATGACGATCTGATCGAGAACGTGCGGACCTTGACGACTCCCGACGTGACCCATCCCTGCCCTCTTACGCGACAGTGATTCAGTGGCCTGTCCTGCCTGACGGGACAGCTCCAACGATTGACCTCTCGCTAAACAGGGTTATCTTATAACCGAGCGGAGGCCTCGGTGAGAGGAACATTCAAGGGAATCGAGGTCAAGCGCAGGGGTGGTGTGCAGGCCCGCCGGGAGGGTGGGAAGCCTAAAGCTCCTCCAAGACCTCCACCAATTAGACAAAAAGCTCTCTGACCCGCTTCCGCCCCGTTTTTTATCTTCATCTTCCTCGTGAACTCCCCCACTGATGAATCTCCTACTCAGCGTGTGTTGTGTTTATGAGACCTATGGGTCGTCGTTCTCTGTGTGGGGAAGGGTTGCGCCTACTGAGGGGGGATTGAGACGTACTGGCGGGAAGGAACAAGAAAAAACGGCCCACCCTTGTGAGGAACACCGGGGCTGCCATCCGAACAAGGTGACGTTCGGCAATCCTTCAGTCGCTCAAGGCTGATTGCCCCGCGCTTCCATCTTCGCTCGGGCTCGCATTTACGGCTGTGCCTAGTGGCACCGACATCGAAAGCGCGTCCCTCGAACCACCACCCCGCCACTGAAACAGGAGCGGCGCCCTTCGCACGCTGGCTGCACAAGAGCGGGTCAAACGCGAACCAGGCTGCTGACCTCTCTAAGCTCTATCCACCTCCTTCGATTATAAGTTAACCTCGATCCTGTCGGAATCAACCAGGGCAAGATGCCTCACCGAACTGCAGGCTGTGGCATTACAGGACCTGACGAGATAGTGAGGGGCTTAATTGAGGCGGGCTTTGCCTTTACCAGCAAAGAGCCTCTCGGCTTCGACCCGCGCGAGGTCTTTCTGGCGATGGGCGAGAATGACCGGATCGATCCGCTCGCCACAGCTCACGCAACGCCAGTTGATCGATCCGATCTCGAAAACACGTTCTTCCAGCATAAGTCCGCCGCAGCGATGGCACTGATCGGTCTGAGTGTTCTTGGCGGCAACAACCTTGGTCATGAACAGATTCCTCC
>JBGPVY010000091.1:0-9533 GCA_041491905.1 Nitrospiraceae bacterium
CATTCGACGACCATGCTGGACGATGTCGTGGGCATAGGATCTGACGCGGTCGAGGTTGGCTTCTTCTCCGATGGCTTCTCCCAGTCCGAGAATTCCGAAGAGCGGATTGTTCAACTCATGTCCGATTCCGGCGGTGAGAGTCCCAAGGCTGCCTGATTTCTCGGCCTGGATGAGCTGGTCTTGGAGGAGGCTGTCGTCAGTCGTGTCCCTGAAGACAAGGCCGATCCGATCCTCTCCCTGGTTTCTCCCCGTCATATGGAACCACTGATAGTGATACCGTCGGGGACCAATCTGAATCTCCTGTCGGTTGCTTGGTTCCGCCGTTCCCATCACGGGGGCCAACGGGTCACGGGCGCGGTTGACGACAGCGGCATCCTCTGCCTCGGATGCTGTCGCGACATTTTCTCCGCTCCGTGCACGTCTGAATTCTTTTCGCAGGTGCTCTCGTACAGCGGCATCGACGGGGAGTATATCGAACAACGGGATTGATTTGGTCGAATCCAGTGTGGCCTGAAAGGAGTCGCGTCCGACCCGGTTGATGTACTGCACCTGTTCGTCTTGATCGACCATGAGGATCGGGGTTGGGACTGCATCCAGGATCTGGTCCGTCGAGTGAAGCAGGGACTCCACTTGCTGCGTTTTGATGGTCACTTGATCGGTCAGGCCTGCAAAGGCGGCTTCCAATTGGCGATTCATTCGATTGAATTCGTCGGCCAGATCCTGGAGCTCATCGCCGGTTTGAATGTTGATGGGCTCCCGAAGCTCACCGCGCCCGATCATTTGTGCCGCTGCCTGTAATCGGCGCACCGGCATGACAATACGATTGGCCGCAAGGTAGCCGAGAGACGTCATCAATCCGACGGCGATGAGACTGAATACGGCCATCCAGGTGAGGAAGTGACGAATCGGGGCAAAGAGTTCGTCAGAGGCTTGCCACACGAAGGTGTGCCAGGAGCCTTTGTCTAGATCACTATCGGTGGCACGGCTGATTTCCGGCACCGGGGCGAATCCGATAAGAGAGGTCGATTGTCCGCCGTGGCCATCGCTCGGCGCACTGACCCAGCCCGGCTGAAGAGGCGTGACAAGCGGAATGAGCTGTGCATCGGAGAGTCGGACGCCGGTCGGCAGAATGGGACAGCTCATGACGATGCCGCGATGGTCGATCAGCATCACATGTCCGGTCTTGCCGAAGCGAATGGGAGAGATCGAGGGCGAGATCAACTCTTTGGCATCGATCACGCGATGGAGTACGCCGACTGCGCCATATCGGATGCGATCCATAATGGGCAGCGAAATGCTGATGACATAGCTCTGGGCACGTTCGTCGAAGTGCACATTTTCGATGAAGAGCTGGCCGATCCCGCGATGGGAGGCGCCTTTCCACCAGGCCGTTTCTTTATTGGCAAAGGGAGGCATCGTGGTCAATGCGGCAACCAGGTTGCCCTCAATGTCGGTGATGTACAGCATCTTGGTGGCAGACCGGACCACTTGCGGTATCAGTTGATCCGCTTCGCTCTTGGATCCCGAGAGATATTCCTGAATGAGGCCGGCTATTTTGTTCCCCGTGATGGCCTGGACTGCTGCGGGGTCTTTGGCCTCCCAGCCTCCTTTGAGCCGGTCCACCGCCCGGCGACGCTCATCTTCCGTCATGTCCTGCAGGGCATCGCGCCGTTGCTCAAGTTCAAGGATAATCGAAGGGTCTGCCGCAATCCGTGCTGTCCGGCCGACTTCATCTGACATCAAGAGATCGACTTTTCGTGCAGTCTCCTCGGCAAGGGCCTTGAAGCTTTCGCCGTGGACGACCTGGATCTCGCGAGAGCCTTGCCAAAAGGCGAGACCGAGACCCACTATGAGGGGAACCACCCCCACGAGCAACATGGACAGAATCAGTTTGAGTTGAAGCCCCCACCTCGTTCCAGAGCGAGACGCGGGACGTGCGGCATTCATGACAAATATCCTTGTCCGGCCGGCTCGGCGTTGGGGAAGGTCAAGGTAAAGGTCGTTCCCTTATCGATCTGACTGTCGACAGCAATGGTGCCGCGCATTTTGTTGACGATAGTTTTGACGTTATAGAGTCCCAGCCCCGTGCCTTTGCCGGGGTCCTTCGTCGTGAAAAATGGCTCGAAGATCTGGGGGATTTTGTCCGGGGCGATGCCGCATCCTGTATCGGAGATTCGGACGTCGGCCTGTCCGTCAAGGAGTTTGGTCTCGAGCGTCAGTGTGCCGCCAACGTGCTCCATGGCATGCACCGCATTGGTGATGAGGTTGACGAGGACGTGCAGTAACTCATCCGGATTGCCTTTTACGGCGACGCCGGGCTGGTAGTGTTTGAGCATCTCAATGTCGTGAAATTTTGATGCGTAGCGTGCGATTTTCAGCGCCTCGTCCAGCTTTCCGTTTACAGACACCAGCACATCCTCGTGGGGAGATGCGCGCCGTGAGTAGCGGGTGAGGTCCCGACAGATGGCACTTGTTTGTTTGGCAGCTTCAATAATGTCCCGGGCTTGTTTGTGGACGGCGGTCAGATCGCGTTCCTCTGCGAGGTTTTCCGCCAGGCCCAAAATGAGTTGCAGGGGGTTGTTCATATCATGCGCGATTCCCGCAGCAAATGAGCCGATTCCCGCAAGCTTTTCTGACTGGAGGAGTTCGGCTGCGAGCTTGGATTCATGCTGGGCCAGCTCCCACAGCAGCCGGGAGGCTGATCCACTGAGGATGTCTGCGGCAGGAGGTTTGTGGGCACGCAGATACGTCTCCATCTCTGGATCGCCCGTGACATCCATAATCAGGCTCACGCCATGGTTGCTGATCAGGTCTGGTATATTGGTGGTCACGGGAACCTGAAGCTCACGCGCGCGCTGCAGCCCTGGTGCAGCAGGGTCACGGTCTGCAATGCCGACGATCTCAATCGACGGGATTTGGTGCAGCAGATCTAACAGCGCGTGACCTCCGCGACCTGCTCCCAAAATGGCGACCTTGGTATGGTCAGAGCGTTCCATGTCATAGCCGTGCAAGTTCCCGCTGTTCTATGGCTCGCGCGACGGCTGATCTCAGTTTCTCTCCTTCGACCGGCTTGATGAGATAATCTACCACTCCTTGCCGGAGAAAGGATGTTGCCATATCGGCATCCGGGAAGCCGGTCAGCACGATGAGCGGGACGCGAGGGTAGTTGCTCCGGAAGTAGGCAACGGCTTCGGCTCCATTGATCTTTGGCATACGAATGTCGCAGATGACGACGTCGAGGAGGAGCCGGTTTTCGCCCGAATTGATGACTTCGATCGCCTTCTCACCGTTTTCCGCTTCAAGGACTTCATAGCCGGCTTTCTGCAGAGTCATCTTCACGACTTTGCGAATATCGGGCTCGTCGTCTACCACGAGCACCCGCCCCTCGCAGGCCTCTCCCCCGACGAAGAACCCAGACTTGAACTCACTCATGGCACCCTCCTTGGTTGATAGGTAGATGTGGTTGCATCATGGTCGGCTTACGTGTTTTTGTCCCACCTGAGGCGCAATGCGCGTGCCAGCATGGTCATAGGAAACGGTCTGGATTTCCCTGAAAAGTGGAGTCTATGGACAAGTGACGTGCATAGGCGTGGTTGATATCCACCAGCATGTGCTGAAATCCACCACCGGGGCCAGAGGTCGTGACGCGCGACGCGCAGAAGCCGGCTGGTTGCTCTAGTTTGTTTGGTTTGTCTCGTTTATTTGGTTGAACAAGACTAACCAGATGAACAAAACAAACCAGATGAACCAGATCAACTCGTCCCGCCAGTCTCGCTCGGCTATCCTGCTAGTTCTGGCGACTCCGAATTGCCTTTGGGTCTGACGCTAGGGTATTCTCACAACAGGATGAGATTGGAGAGGGTATGATTACGCCGGATGTTTTGACAGAATACCTGCGCCGGATGATGCCGGATGCCGCGGTCACGGTCTCGGATCGGACCGGGACGATGGATCATCTCAAAGTGGTGGTGATCTCGGCAGCCTTCGCAGGGAAGAATCTGCTGGATCGGCATCGTCTGATCTATCAGGCGTTGGATGTTCCATTGAAAGATGGGCGGATTCATGCTCTAGAACTCACAGCCAGCACGTCAGAAGAACTATGAGTGCCGAGCGATGAACTGAGCGAGTACTCATTCGGCGTTCGTTCATCGTTCCTCGTTCTACATTCATCGCTGAGAAAGAAGGAGGCCGACCCATGGCAGATCCCATTCAAGAAGAAATTAACAAGGAAGTCGCCACGCACAAGATTTTGATCTACGGCAAGGGCACCAAACAAATGCCGATGTGTGGGTTCACGAAAGAGACGATGCAGTTTTTCGACAAGTACGGGTACCCGTATGAACTCATCGACGTCCTGTCTCAACCTACCAAGCGAGAGGCGCTCGTAAAAATGACCAACTGGCCGACCCTCCCCAAGGTGTTCATCGACGGGCAGTTTTACGGCGACACCGACATCCTCGATCCCATGGCTGCCAAAGGCGAGATAGAGCCGCTGCTGAAAAAAGCGTTCGGGAAGTAAGAAAGATTCGAAGAGACGAGGGCGACGGTCATGCTCTTTTGCTCGCGCAACGCGCGGCCTCGGAAGGCCCTCGTTGGACGCGCGCAGTGAGAGCATAACCGTCGCCCTCGTTATTTTTGTCACTCGGCGGCTTGGGAGGGAAAAGTAAGAGTGGCCTGGCTTGGTCCCCCCTGCTCGCGGAACCCGCACGATGAAGCGGTGGTCGCTTGGGACAAGGTCGCGCTCCAACGCGACCGGGGTTGGGCGGGTGAGAAGGTCGTGCGCAGGTGAGGACCAAGCCAGGCCACCGCGTGTATTACCCGAAGCACGGGCACGAGGTCGTGGTTTTGTAGCGCGTCCCACACTTCTGTCTTGGCGAGGTCCATCACATGTGTTACACTTCTTTCCGCACGTAAAACCTGAGGTGAGAACACCATGCCCACAACCAATCCTCGCGTCAACGTCGTCCTGGAAGAGCCGGTCTACGAAGGGCTCCGCCGCTGGGCTAAGCGAGATGGCGTCTCGCTGTCGCTCAAAGTGCGAGATCTCGTCAAAGATGCGCTGGAGGCAGAAGAGGACCGAGCGCTTGCCGACTTTGCGAAAGATCGAGAGCGGACGCTCGACCGGAGCAAGGCCATGACGCATTCGCAAACTTGGGCACATCTCAAGCGATCGAGACGCTAACCCGCATTATTCATGACGGTTCGTCGCGAAATCGCTGAGCCGCGTCGCGAGACCGGCGCGCGGAGCCTGGAGGACCTGAGGCGTACTCGTGCAGTACGGTGAGGGTCCGAGGGGCGAGCCCGCTCGCCGAAGGCTCGTCGTAGCAGCGGATCGACGATTGCAGCAGAAACTTTCATGAATAATGGGGGTTAAGTGCCCTTCGAGCTTCGGTACCATCCCGCCATTGCCGACGAAGACATCCCTCGCATTCCACAAAATCTCCATCGGAGAATAGCCGGTGCCATCGAGTCGCGACTGACCCAAGCCCCGCACCAGTACGGGGCTCCCCTTCGCAAAACCCTGAAAGGCTACTGGAAGCTTCGTGTTGGGGATTATCGGGTCGTGTACAAGATCGAAGAGAATGAGGTGTGGATCCCAGGAATTCGGCATCGCAAAACAGTGTACGAAGACATCCTATAGAGACTCAGTGAGCGGGGGTAAGTACTCGCTCATGCCAGGCTTTACCTCGCCCACAGCTCCTACGCACAGAACCAGCCGTAGCTACCGTGCAGTCTTATCGCTGCCGGGACATTGCGCAGGCACCGCTGAAATTCAGAATGTCCCACTTTTTTCTCGTTCGAATCAGTTGACTGGTGACGCGCTACACGCTACAGTGGAAACATGATAGCAAGTTTCAGACACAGGGGGCTTAAAAGGTTTTTCGAGGAGGGTGATCCCCGGAAGCTGCCGCCGGACATGGTGGACCGGATTAAGTCAATTCTGGCGCGGTTGCATCAAGCGGAGGTGATTGAGGATTTGAATGTGCATTCCTACAGGCTTCATCCTTTGAAGGGAAGCCGGAAAGGGGAGTGGGGGGTAACGGTGAGGGCAAACTGGCGCATTACATTCCGGTTTGAGGAGGGGTATGCGATCGAGGTTAATTTAGAGGACTACCATTGAAAAAGGAGAATGGTATGAAGGCTTTGAAAATGAAGAATCCACCCCATCCGGGGTTTTCGGTGCGCGTGGACTGTCTGGAGCCGCATGGCTTGAGCGTGACCGAAGGGGCGAAGATCCTTGGTGTGTCGCGGTCTGCGTTGAGTCATCTGGTGAACCAGAGTGCAGACCTGTCTTGGGATATGGCTATTCGCTTGGCCAAGGCGTTTGGCAGTACGCCGGAGGGATGGATGCGGTTGCAGTTTCAGTATGATGCGGCTCAGGTAGAAGAGCGGTCCAAAAAAATCAAGGTGAAGACTTTTGCTGACGTGGTTCATGCGTGAAGAGCGGCGGGAAGGGCGTCTGCCAAACTCTCCTGCTCGCGCAACGCGCGGCCTCTGAAGGCCCTCGTTGGACGCGCGCAATCGAGAGTTCGACAGACGCCCTTCCTATTTTTGTCACTCAGCGGCTTGGGGAAAGAAGGATAAGACCGGCCTGGCTTGGTCACCCCTGCTCACGGAACCCCCACGATGAAGCGGTGGTCGTTCGACGTGCGCAGGGGTGACCAAGCCAGGCCTCCTCGGACGTAGCCGCTAGGAGCACATGATGAGCAAAACTACGACCACTCGTTACGATGTTGCCGAACACCTTCGAACTCCGGAAGAAATGGCGGCGTATTTGGAGGCGTGCTTGGAGGAGGCCGATGGCGATGCCACGTTTATCGCCAAGGCGTTGGGCGATATTGCCCGCGCCAAGGGTATGGCCCAGGTTGCGCGGGATGCCGGTCTATCTCGCGAAAGTCTGTACAAAGCACTCTCCGGTGAGCGGAGCCCCGACTTCGACACGATCCTCAAGGTCGTCGGAGCGCTGGGGTTGAGGTTGCATGCCGAAGCGCCCCATGGCAGCTTCCGGGGATCAACCTCTCGCTCACGCAGCCGCACGACAAAGCGGCGCGCGGCGTAGGGTGCCTCTGTTCGAGTTGGCTGAGATGCGTTACCGACAGATCGGGGACCGATCATGAAAAAGAAAATGACCAAGTCCAGCGGTAATCTTTTTGTTGACCTTGGCTTTGATCCGGGCGAGGCCACCGTGCTCCAAATGCGGGCGAATGTGATGAGCGACCTTCGCCTCTACATCGAGAAGCACAAGCTCACTCAAGCTGATGCAGCCAAGCGCCTCGGCATTGCACAATCCCGCGTCTCTGACCTCGTGCGCGGCAAATGGGACAAGTTCAGCCTTGAAATGCTGATCACGCTTGAAGCACGGATTGGGCGCACGGTTCGCGTAGAGTTTGTGGCGTAAGCTAAAGACAGCCGGTGCACTTTGCGCCATGTCGAGTTGGTAGTGACCTTGACTAGGTAGGGCAGTGGTCCAGATGAGCAAAACCACGACGATTCGTTACAATGTTGCCGAGTATCTTCGCACTCCGGAGGAAATGGCGGTGTATTTGGAGGTGTGCCTGGAGGAGGCCGATGGCGATGCCGCATTTATCGTCAAGGCGTTGGGCGATATTGCCCGCGCCAAGGGCATGGCCCAGGTTGCGCAGGATGCCGGTCTATCGCGCGAAAGCCTGTACAAGGCACTTTCCGGTGAGCGGAGCCCCGACTTCGACACCATCCTTAAAGTCGTAGGAGCACTGGGGTTGAAGTTGCATGCCGAAGCACCCCGTGGCCGCTTCCGTGGCCCAACCTCTCGCTCAAGCAGCCGTGCAACAAAGCGCCGCGCGGCTTAGAGTGCTTCTGAGCTGCTGAGAGCGAAATTCGGATTTCCCCGCCATTACATCCGATATTAACATGCTTCAAAGCAGCAGGAAATCTCAGGTGACAAGTCAAGTAACAACAGTCACGGACTGCGCTCCTAATAGGACTCAATTGTACTTTCATTCCAAAGTCTAACCCCGCCCAGGCACCCGTCAAAAAAATGGCTGTCCCATCTTTCTTCTTTTCTTCGTCTTTTCTTCCTCTTTTCTTCTTCAGCTCTTGAATGGGTATGATTCAACCTGCCATTCTAATGTATTGCCAATCGCGAACACTTTCGACGACAGTAGCTCCTCTACGCTTTCAGGCTGATCAGCAAAATGGCTAAAATCTAAGCCGATACAATTCTCGGACCAAAGGATATGAACACCGAAGGTTAAAACTACGTTGGTTTCCTTGGCACGATCAGCAAAGCAAAAATCTCCAACCCCCCTGATTGTTAAGTGGACGCACACCCAAACCTCCCTCTCTTTCTCCGCGTAGTCTCGAGCCTCAATCCACACTGATACGGATCGAGAGGGTCCACTCTCATAAACAATTTCTACTTTCCGAAGCAGGCAATCGCCAAAAAACCCAAACCTCTTCAGAAACTCACCTGCCTCATGCTTAGCCAGTTGTTGCATCATTTCTGACCTATAGGTGTATGTGGTGGAACTCCCGGCGGCAGATTACTCCATCCTGTGGGAAGCGTGCTATTTGAAAAACGAAAACAGTGTCAGGTCTTGCCATCATACATTTGCCTGCTCGGCCTACTTGAGGCATCGGTAGTTTTGTCATTCGAATAGTCCTTCCAAGCTTGCTGGTTTCTCTCTCTCGGTATGGCACTCATGATTGGTTCTACTGCGGCCATCGAGCCGAATTCCTCCTTGCTCTAAACATCTATTAAAGGGAGCGGTCGAGGTTGCCCTTCACTGCGCGCATCGAGCGACCACTGTTTTATCGTGGGGGCTCTGCGAGCAAGAAGGGCGCCTGACCGCTCCCGATCCACCCTCACCTTTTTGCTTCCGCCGGCGGCCAATTCAATTCAGCGTGGCGGCCGCAGTAGAAGCAGGAGAGGCGGTAACGGGCTTTGCGCCGGGGATTGGGCATGGAGGTAAAGGTGATGGGGGTGTCGTCGAAGGGGCAAGTGGGTTGATCGTGGAGGAGATGCACCTCAGCCATCATTGTGATAGAGGCGCCGTCCCACGGTGGGGTCGGCTGTTCCTTGCCGGTAATCTGCTCTTTCGTATGACACTGTTTGCATTCGGCTTCGTAAGTTTTGATACGCGCGAGATGGGGGGTGTGGTCGGCGATGTTCATCGCTCCACCGCAGCCGGGCTTGGGACAGGTGAGATGCTCGTGCTGGAGGGCCTGTACAAATCGATCGTGTGCTGTCCGTTCTTGTTCTGACTTCATGGCATTTCCTCCGAATCGTTGCTCCGGTCGCTTCCATTGTGGGGCGATTAGTCTCTCTCAGCCTCGTTCGCAGTTATTCTTTTTCCTCTCTTCACTTCACTCCCCCTAAAGGGTGGCCCAACCGCTCTTCACTGCGCGCATCGAACGCCCCTCATCCTTCCAAATGATCCTTCCAAGCTCGCTTGTTACTTTTTCAGGGATGGGGGCTGATTGATCTCCCATTGCGCGCGTCCAACGAGGGCCTTCTGAGGCCGCGCGTTGCGCGAGCACGGGAGATCAACAGG
>JBGPVY010000122.1:0-8221 GCA_041491905.1 Nitrospiraceae bacterium
CCCCCGGTCCCGCCGAACAGGCCGCACCAGCCCAGGATCACGAAGCCCCAGTGCAACGGCGCGGCGAAGAGTTCATCGACGAACCAGAACGCATGGCCCCACTCATTGAGCCCCACATTGGGCAGAATCATCAGCGGCCCCACGATCGCCCCCACCAAGGGAAACGAGACGTTCTTGCTGAACTGCGGCAGCCGGGTCATGGCATACAGGTAACTGGCGACGCCACAGGTGATGTAGAGCGGGAAGGTGAAATAGAAGGCGAGAATATGGCTGGCGGTGAAGCTCGTATCGCGGATGATCACTTGGTGCCACGACGCGTCCTGCTCGAGGGTATAACTCCCCGCCCAGTACACGCCGAAGACGTATATCGCGAGCCACATCATCCAATAAAAATACCGCTTGAGCTCGGTCTTGGGGTCCACGTTGGCCACGTTACGATCCCGCGTACTCCAAATCCACCCCAGGGTCGCGGCCGAGAAGATGATGTTGGAGATCACGTTAAAGCGCCACAGACCCATCCAGACAGTCTCGAACTCCGGCGTCATCGAGTCCAAGCCGTGTGAGAAACCAAAGAGGCGCTGATACACGACCTCGGCTCCCACCACCGCCAACATCGTAAACCAGCCGATCTTGAGAGGCCTCGAATCGTACCAGAGCGACATGTCGTACCCCCGGTCGCTCCCTCCCCATGTTGTTGAACCAGCCATGTTCCTTACCTCCCTTTAAGTAATTGAGATCCACCCCACTGCATTTATAAAACCGCTTGTGTTCATCATGCCAACCCTGGTGCTCTACAATGGGCTCATCGGTATGTGTTCTGCCTTAAAATCCTAACCCCATTTAACATATGTGTCAAGACACTCGAGCACCCAAATTTCCCCAGACATTACATAGACATAGCTCGAGCCAGATCCCACGCAAACTCTGGCAAAGAATGAAGTTCTCGGAAAGACAATATCATTGAGAGCACCACACATTTTATATGTGTCCGGCGATTGACACTCTACTTGATTGATCAAATGGTGAACCTGTAGCGGCGTATTCGCAGTTGGAGTATAAGCCTTAGTGAATAATACGAGTTAGGAGAGGGGCATGATGCGCCGAAGCTGCTTGGCAAAACCATTGCGGGTCAAGGCTCTCCGCATTGAGATAGGCAACCCTGCCTCGCGCAAGCCCTTCGCCGTATAGTGATGGCAATGATGGAACAGATGATATGCCGGCCGGGCAACACAAAACCGACTGTTGCCGACAATGCCCACCGGCTCTTCCGATGCGATGGTCGCTCGTAGATAGGACCGCAGGCTCCGATACCCAACTTCACTGATCTGAAACCTGAAGGCTTCAACCGGAGGCTTCTGTGTCCGCTCGGCCCAGATCGATTCATGAATCCCGACTTCGACGACGCCCTCCGTCGGCCACAAGAGCGCACGGAGCACCCCTGTAAAGCCTTGACGCTTCTCCAAATACCACGCGCGCTCTGCATAGCCCCATTCTTCATAGACACGCGGGTCTCCTGGCACACCACCAGTCCCGGTGACACCGTGGTCGCCACTGACATGAAACACCGGCGCTTCGACAGGCAACGCAATCATTGAATGCGCAGCATCGAGTGACACGACAATTGGAATAGCGTCGCAGGTCCGAAATTCAGGGTCAGGTCTTGTCATCATGCGCAAAGCTTGTCATGTGGACCGGAGGTGTCATGCCAATGGCAATGGAAGAGAATGCGGGAAGAGGCTACTGCCATGCCAGGAGAGAGTCAACCCTAAAATACGTGCTTTACGGGGGCAACTTTCTCACCCGTCCACCCACTGGCACGCCGAGACGTACCATTTATTTATATATAGCCCGGGCGAGGGCCTTCTGTTTCCTTCTCTGCACCATCACACCTCTCGCCCATGGGAGTCGCCGGACTATCCTTCACTGCGCGCATCGGACGAGCACAGTTTTATCGTGCGCGTTCTGCGAGCAAAAAGGATGGCCTGACTGCTCCCCTCCCACCATTCTGAGGCCGCGCGTTGCGCGAGCACAGGAGATCATCTAGTCTGCCCTCTCATTCTCTTTCCAAGCTTGCTTGTACTTTTCCCCCAAGGGGCGGTCTGGATCTATCCCCTATTGCGCGCATCGACCGAGCACATTCTGATCGTGCGGCCCTCAGACATACAAATGATCCTGCCGAGCTTGCTGCTTCCTCCCCAAGGGGGCGGCCTGTTTGGTTCCCAACTGCGCACGTCGAACGACCACAGTTTCATCGTGGGGGTTCCGTGAGCACAGGGAACCAACCAGGCTGCCCCCTCTTACGTCTCCATCATTTCCAATCGCGCATCGAATTCATGTCCGCAGACCGTGCAACGGATGCAATCCGATTCGACCGTAAATTCGTCTGATCTGATACCCATCCCACCGCAATCCGGGCAGCGCGCGAGTTGAATTCTCTGATCGTCTACGGTTTCGTATTGCGAGCCACGGAGACAATACACCGGCTTCCCATCAAGCAGCCATTGGTTCCCCGCGTTGTCGAGCACCGGCAACGTCACATAATGATGCTTCACGTAGTCCTCAAGTTCCTGCCGGCTGGCGAACCCGTCCTTAATCAGCTTTCCCCCCATCACCTCATAGAGCTTGTTCTCTTTCACAATGGCCTTGGTTGGACCCATATCTCACCTCCCGTTCTGATAGGAACGAATGGCTGAAAACAAGAGCAGATGGCATGAACCAGAAACGTATCTCGCAAGATGAACTGCGCTTTACGAACGACGCGCGACGTGTTGCTAGGCGACGCCCGAGTAGTACCGCAGAATATTGGAGACGGAAATCACACCGATGATCTGTCCATCTTGCGTCACGGCCAGATGCCTGGTGGCCTGCTCCTTCATTATGCGCACGGCATCGATAATCGGCCGAGCACCTTCAATGGCTACCACCGGCGTCCGCATGCAGGTTTTGACTGCGGTCGTAGTAGGATCCAACCCATTGGCCACCACCTCGCGGGCCAGGACCGAATCGGTGATGACACCGACGTACGATTGGCTGTTTGTGACGAGCAGAGACCCCAGCTTCCATTGCTGCATCAGCTGCCCGGCCTGTCGCAGACTGGCATCGTGCGACACGCTCCGGACTTCGGTGGACATGTGTTCGGCGATCTGCGGGCCGATGAGCGTCTGCGCAATCTTGACTTTCATCGGCTCGGCAGACCGGCGCGCTTCCAATTCCGACACGCAGCTCTCCAGCACACGGCCGCGCTGCAACAGGCTTTGTCGCTGACTATCCATGCCGGTGCCTTCCGGCGCCTCGTCCGTCATGTTGACCAGTCCTGCCGCCTCGCCCAACTCAGCATACTCATAGGCGTGCAGCAAGTTAGAAGCTTGCCCGAGCAGCTCTTCGATCAGTCGTTCGGTTTCCAGGTCGAATTCTTCCAGACTGCGCGTTTGCTTGCCCTTCCCCAGGAACGGGGCAAATTCGGCGAGCTGTTTTCGCATCCGTTCGATGCTTCGGTCGAGAGAAACCCGTGGTTTTGAGGGAGTGGTGCGGACAGCCATAGCAACTCCTATCGATGTAGGTGAGCAAGGACGGCCAATCTTACCCCCGTTGTACCAGCGAGAGCAAGCGGCCGGCAGGAGGAGCTGCTTTCCCTGGAGGAAAATCACCTGTCCGTCGCGGTGAGATGCTAGGAGCCTGTCCGAGTATTCAAAAATATGCCCGTTTCAGAGGTTCCGAACCCCTCACCGAAGTCCGATTGTTCATCCTGCGCCAAATGTGCACGTAGAGATTTTGCGAAACTAATTAATCGGACAGGCTCCTAGGCATCCCGTGCCAGTTATGCTACAAACCTGCCGAAGGATTAAGGATTGTCGGGCTCGCTCGAAGGTTATCCACGTGACGATGGGGCAGCGTTCAATATCCCTCGCGCGATTGACCCTGGCGGGAATCTTATGCAGCCTGGCCGTGACCGGGTGCTTCTCCCCCATCACGCTGAATCGCGCCGTGACGAGCTATGATGAGGCGATCACGGATGCCATCTCCAAACAACTGCTCATCAACATCGCCCGCGCCCATCAGCATCAACCGATTCACTTTACCGGCGTCTCGAATATCGCCGCGACGTTCGATTTCCGCGTCAGCGCCGGCGCCACTCCGGCATTCACAGGAGAGGCCGGCAGAGCGCTCATGCCGATCTTCGGCGGCAGCGTGGCGGAGAACCCCACCATCAGTATCGCGCCGATCGAAGGGGAAGAGTTTACCAAACGGCTCTTGACCCCCTTTCAGGAAGCCAAGTTCCTCCTCCTCCTCCGGCAGCGGTACGACATCGATCTGTTGCTCCGGCTGATGGCGCAGGAACTGCGGATCACGGAGAATGGCCAGGAGGTCGCCTACCGCAATACGCCGGCAGACCGAACAGGCTACGAGATATTCCGCCGGGTGGTGACGCACCTCTCGGCCATTCAGGACCAGAACCAGCTCCATGCCGAACCGCTCGTCTACAATCGGACCTGGACCATTCCCGCCGACTCGGTCACGGCCGAAGGCTTTCAGGCGTTACAGAAAGAATATCTCGTGAGCTACAGCCAGAAAGACAACAGCTACACCCTTCGGAAACAAATCACGGGACAAATTCTCATCACCAACTATGACCCCAACACGCTCCCACCCGACGAACGGGCCCAGTTGATCGACGAAACGGAGGAAGGGCAGCTCAACGATGTCTCCTTCGACATCCGCCCGGGGCACGTCGGAGGGGAATACCCACTCAAGGGAGATTTCCGGCTGCGGAGCTTCAACACCATTCTAAACTTTCTGGGCCGATCGCTTGGAGAAGACCCAGAATATCACGTCGAGAAAGATCCGCGAACCCCAGCGGTCCACGAAAATCCCGTCCACACCATGGAACTCCTGCTGTCGGATGGCGCTCCCTCGGGAGCCGACCTGTCGATTCAGTCCCACGGAAAATATTACTCCGTGAACACCACGGGACCGCTGGCACGATGGAACCGCGAGGCGTTTCAAATGCTGTATCTATTGTTCCAAATGACCGTCAGCGAGGTGCCTCGCGTCGGAGTTCCCAGCATCACGATTGCAAAGTGACCGGGCCCTGGACTTGGGCCACAGTCACCCGCTTCCGGTGCACAGAGCCGCGCCCACAGATCACCGCTGCGACCGTGGCATCGAACAGCCGGCACGCGGACGAGTCAATCAATACAGTGCAATGTCCCTGCTGTGCTGGCTGCTGCCCTCGCGACGAGGTGAACACGGTGTTTCCGATTGCCTTCACCGATGATCCTGAACGGGCAGGGCTGCCTTAATCATTGAATTTCAAGTACGCAAAATCACGAGCAAAAGGACTATCGCCATGGCTTCCAGCTGGGCACCGCATCTGCATACTCTCCTTAATGGGAGCCCTTGCAAACGTCCCGCGGAAACAACGCAGAAAAGAGCCAACCGATGGTGGTCCGACAACATCCCCGATTCCTAGCGACTTTTTCCGGCACCCTCGTCCATCAGAGTCACGTCCATCCGATTGACAAAGCGCTGGATCTATCGCGCAAAGGCTGTCGGCTTGAAAGCCCCTTTCGAGCCTCCGCCGGAATGAAGGTGGATCTCCTGCTCTACATCCCTGAAGATAAGACCCCGATCCTCATTCAAGGCGCCGTCGTACGCTGGACCGGGGCGCACGGAATCGGTATCGAGTTCCAGTCCCTCGCCTCGCCCCATCAGGAACGGTTGGACTGCACTCTCCGGCAGCTCGAAGCCACAGCCGGTCCGCAGCTAACACCACACCGATAAGACAGCTCATAAACACATCCCGCTCGCACAGGCGAGTAAAATCGGCTCCTGCCACTCTTTTTTTTCCTGCGCGTAAGGATACCTGAAACCACCGAGGGAGGGAGCTAGAAACGTGACAACAATCACCCTAGGCGCGCGAGCGAGGTGAAATGGTTCCTGACAGCTGTTTTTGTTCTCTGCGGGCTAGGGAGAGTCATGATACGGAGCCGACACTATATCTCTGCACTTGATTGCTCGCTCAGCCAGGCTTCGAACGCTTTACGGAGCATGCGTTTATGGTTCGGTTGGTACCCGGGGATGCTGGAGTAATCTTCCAACTCCAGCATCTTCTGAATCATGCTCACAGTATACGACGCACCTTGAGCCTCATGATCCTTGTGCCATACGGCAAGACGACTCTCAGACTCGCCTTTCGCGCTCTCATCGAAGACATGCCAATCACAGTCTTGTGAATACCGAAGGTAGGCCATGGCGTTACTCAAGAACTAAAACAATCCCGCGCGCGGACGAGGCAGTTTCAAAAACACTCCCGCCGCCTTTTTGCTTTATTCGGCTTTCTCTTCCCAGCTCGATCAGCGCATCCGAACCCTCGAAACTGACATCTCCATCTTGAAAGCACGCATGGACCGTCTCGAGACCAACCGAGCCTAGCTTTCTTCCCGAGTAATCTATACCCCCCGCGTATGCGAAAAGAGAAAAGTAAGGTCAGGGCGGGAAACATTTCGTCTAGTCCAAGTCTCCAGATGAGCTGGGCACTTGCCATGGCCGTTGTGCTGATGCTCTGGGGCACGACGACATGGGGAGTGACGTTATCGTGGACGGCAAACAATGAGCCTGATCTCGCAGGATACCACGTGTACCAATGCAGTCAGCAACCCTGCGGTCGAGCCTTTGGCTCAGCGACGCTGCTCACGACATTGGGGAAAGTCACCAGTTTAATATTGGGACACCCGCCGTCGTTCAGTACTATGTGATCACGGCGTACGAATTCACGAATAACGAATCGAGCGAGAGCAATGTCGCCACCTTTACCCCAACTGCCACTCCGCCGCCGCCGCCGCCCCCGCAACGGTGACGCTGGCCGTCCTCGGATCGCCGAATCTGGGTGAGCCCTGGACAGTGCAGGCTACAACCAATGCATCCGGAACAGTTTCGGTGGAAGTTCGGATCAACGGAGATCTAGATCACACCGAAAGGCGAAACCCCTATTGCGCATTCGGCGAGAGCAATGGGTCCTGCACCAGGATCCAGAGGCCGTCGGGAACCTACACGGTGGAGTTTCGCGTTCTCAGCAGTGGAACCGAAGTCACTCGTTAGTCAGTCGTGGTCACAGCAGCAGCGACACCCGGCCCCCCTCCACCGGCACCTCCACCCGTTCCAGCCAACCTGCACCTGAGCTCCGTGCAGTAGACAAACCGGCGCGGCCGTCTGTTGAAGGAATGGATGGGAAGCGAAGGCAGGATCGGGGGTTGAGCAGATCAATCCTACCCAGCTGAGCCATGAGGCGAGTGCCGTCTGGCAAATCAGGCCGTGATGAATCGCCGGCACTCGAAACTCGAGCATCCGTCGCGCGCGGACGAGGCGAAATGTTAAATGATGAATGGTGAATTGGAAGAGCAGATGGCGTTTGGGGAAGGTGCGGGGCAAGAGGCTGGGAACAAGAGCTGATAACTAAGGCGCAAACAAGACGCGGCGCGGGCTAAATGGCCTCACCGTGCATGGTGCCGAAGTTCAGGCGACAGCCGACGAGGTACAGCGCTCCTTGCGCATCTTCTCGCAGCGGTTTCGTCCCACAGACTTCTACGAAACAGATCGCACGCCCGAGCGTCGAACGGCCAATTTGAATTTCCAAGAGCTGCCCTTTGGACGGAGCGACGCCAAGTAGTAGTCGCATTCCGGTTGGACTATCGTTAACCGCCGTGTCATGCCCCTCTTCGAGGATCGTGCCATCGCGATTCACGGAGCGCGTCAAGCCATAGGTGCAGGGACTAATCCTCGGTCTTCGTATTTCCCGCCAACGTTCGGCCCGAAGAGGCCTTCCACCCCGCCGTACGGTTTCATGGCGAGGGTGCTCCGCAACCAACATGCCCATTTTCCGCAGCAGTGCTTTGCTGTATGACCGTATGGATTCAATGATCTGCTTCATTGAATCCCCTCCACCGTCACAAGGACTTTTGTCGTCCCCGACTTCCGAATTGTCGGCACCTAGTGGTTGAGACGTTAGAATACATCGTCACTGTTATTGTATAGAAGACAAAAGCCGGCCATAGAACTCCATAGACTATGCTCCTCATTCCCCTCACATGCCCCGCATGGCGGCGCCTTCCGTCGGAATGGATGATAGAGTGTCCATTGTTGACCGATCATTCCAATATATGCTATCTTGCTTACGTAGTCAGAAATGCAGGAGAGCCCCCAATGTCCCGCCCGAAAGAATTCA
>JBGPVY010000033.1:0-17509 GCA_041491905.1 Nitrospiraceae bacterium
AATGTTCGAGAATTCGATGTGCTCCGCGGAGGAATTTATGCCTCCGCTCCCTTTCTGGCCATGTTGGTGTTTTGTCCCCTGGGCGGCTGGGTGACCGATCGACTCGCGGCCCGCTACGGGCTCACCACCGGACGAGCTGTGGCCGGCATGATCGGCATGGTCCTGGCTGGGTGCGCGATTGCGCTGGGTGGCGCCATCGATTCTCCCTTTCTGGCAATCACCAGTCTGTCATTTGGCGCGGGCTGGCTCTACTTTGCGGTCGGCGCCTACTGGGCCTCGACGACCGATCTGTCCAAAGCCCATGCAGGGACGTTGTCAGGGCTCATGAACACCGGCGCCAATATCGGCGGGGCCATCTCACCGACCCTGACCCCATGGCTGGCCCATCAATGGGGCTGGCCGGTCTCGTTAGGCGTGGCCGCAACAGTGGCCATTGTAGGCGGGCTCATCTGGTTCAAGATTGATCCGGGCAAAGGATTAAATCGTGAAACGTGAGGCGTTAGGCGTCAGGCGAATCCCGATCGACTCCCTCACGCCTTACCCTTTACCCCTTACGTCCGCAGGCCCTTGCCCATTGCCTCTCACCCCTCGCCTTGCTACATTCGCGTCATGACCATGCAATTTCAAAAAATCGACCCGCGCGTCACCATTACGACGCCGTTCGGCGAGATCAAAATTCGATTCTACCCGGACGACGCTCCGCGTCACGTCGAGAACTTTATCAAGCTCGTCAAGATGGGGTTCTATGATGGAACCACCTTCCATCGCGTCGTTCCAGGATTCATCATTCAGGGCGGCGATCCGCTGAGCAAGAATTCAGACCGTTCCCTGCACGGTTCGGGCAGTCCTGGCTACTGGCTGGTTCCGGAAACCAGCGATCGGCCGCATAAACGGGGCGCCATCGCAATGGCCAAGGTGCCACGGGAGAGCAACAGCACGCGGGACTTCAACGATAACGGCTCGCAGTTCTATATCTGTGTCGCGGACAACAGCGGGCTGGACCGAACCTACACCGTCTTCGGCGAGGTCTTTCGGGGCATGGAGGTGGTGGACAAAATCGTCGCCGCCGCCCGAGACGAATTCGACAATCCTCTGGAGCCGGTTACGATGACGATGACGGTGAAAGAGTAGAGAGGGAGCAGGCAACCATCCTTCTTACTCGCAGAGCCCCCACGATAAGAAAGGAGTTGAAGGACATCCACGTTGGCCCTGTGCTCCCGGAACGCGCACGCTCAGAAGGTGCTCGTTCGACGCGCAATCGAGGATCAACCAGGCTACCCTTAAAAAGGAAGTAAGGGATTAGGAAGAGGCGCGCAGTGAAGCCTACTCAGTCACCCTGCCCCAAAGAAGTGTTAGATTGCTCGCGTCTTATAGGATTCAGGTTTAATTCTCTGCAGGCGGCTCAAACAGGCTAGCCAACGAGGCCGCAGGCGAGTCACAACCGGAGGCGTACCCTCAGGGGTACGTTGAGGATTGTGACGAACCGAGAACGAAGTTGGGGGCCTGTTTCAGTCGCCTGCTTAGAAGAAGGCCATGCTGGCATATGTCACCGTCGAATTGTACTGGTCCGTGATCCCGCGGTCATAGCGTAAGACCTGCCCACTCTCCGCCTCGATCAACCGCAGCAAGGAATAGATGGGTGAGAAACCGGAGATCCGGCGCTGGTCCTGTTCTTTCCTGATGTAGTCGGCAAACACTTCCGGCTTTCGCTCCTCCACCGGTTTCAACATTTCCAGGTCGAACTGCATGCAGCGATGAAAGGAGAAGTCCGTCGGAGGCGCCTTGTCTCCATAGCGCATGCCCAAATGAGCCAGCTCTCCTGCTGCGATCACGCAGTAGGCCCTGCCCGATTGCGCGAGTACCTCTCGAAGCCCGTTCAAGAACTGGTCGACCGATTGGCGAACGGTCGGATCGCCCAGGCTAGCCGCGGAGAAAGCACTCAAGACCGGAACAATGGTGAAGGGCTTCTTACTCCCCACGATGTCCTGAAGAAACGGGAGCTGAAACTCCACGGCCTGCTCCGCTTGATGGGAGAGATCGTCTTCAAAGAAGGCCGGGAGCTTGGCCTTGAGCTGACTTAGGATCGGTTGGTCGACGGAGACGACCCCGAGAGGCGTCTCGAAATCCTTATCCGTCACGGCGTACACATAGTCCAATCCGGCAGAGGCAGTGCCGATGATGACGAACAGATCCGGCTGCTCCGCATCTTGCAGCTCTTTATAGGCCCAGGCATAGATCGGCCCTGCTTGTTTCAGGTCGTAGGTCGGTGCGACGAGGCCCTTGATCTTTTTCCCCGCATGCTCGGACGGCTTGAAATCCGGCCCTTCTTTCGACGTGAAGAATCCGTCAATCTGTTTTTTCAGTTTCGCGCCGTCTGCTTCGTACCCCCGCCCGGCAAACGATGCGCGGCGCAGCGGGCTCTTCCGATAGGCCTCCCGCGCCAGCCGGCGAGCGCCCTCAGCACGCTGACCTTCCAAGAACAGCTTCTCATCCAGATCGGAGACCAGCTGATCCATCTTGCTGGGAACGAGAAATTCGCCGAATCGTTTGAGATAGAGCGCGCCGATTTCAGCCAGCGAATGCTCGCCGTCGAAATGCTGAATGATGAAAAAATAGTTGAGCGGCAGAACGAGCCTTTCCTTACTCAGTCCAGTCGGGTCCCAGAGGACCATGTACTGCTCCTCACCCTCTTTAATCGGCGAGAATTGCAGATTTCGAAGAGCCGGGTACTGGTTGGGATCGTTCGTGGTGCTAGTTGAAGTAGTCATGGGGTATCCTTTTGGAGTTTCCATTGTAACGAGGGGATCGCGCCAGCTGCAACCGTTCAGCTGGTGCATTTGGAGAACACTCCTGCAGGATGCTCAAAAAGGCCGGCCTTCTTAACCCGCCCAACCCTGGCGCGCCGAGACGCGCCTTGGCCTAAGGAAGGCCGCAGCGATCTATCACTTACTAAGGGGTGGCTGGGATGATCCCAACTGCGCGCGATATTCCACCCACCCAGCCCTCAGCGCGCCAAGACGCGCTTTGTCCCGAGCGAGGGCCTTCCGACCCTCTTATAACTCTTCTTAAAGGGAGTGGCCGAGGCTGCCCTTCACTGCGCGCATCGAGCGACCACGGCTTCATCGTGGGGGCTCTGCGAGCAAGAAGGGCACCTGGCCGCTCCCTCCTCATCCTTCGGAGGCCGCGCGTTGCGCGAGCACAGGGATCGTCCCAGCTACCCCGCTCCCTTTTTCAGCATCCTGCTACTCTTCTTTGGGCTGCTTGCTGCTAGACCGGCGAGCCATCACCACCAAGGTGAGGATAGTCAAACCCAAGAGCCAGAGGCTCGGCCGGCCATAGGAGGGATCAGTGAACTCGATGAGGTCGGTTAATCGCCCGATCAAGAGCGACATGCGGGCCATCACTGTGTAGCCGAAGGCCGCGCCGAACGCGATCATCAGGAAGAGGATTCCTGTCCGGGCCACGACCTTGCCTGGTCCCGTATGCTCGACGGAGAAAAAGAAGTAGAACAACACGGAGCTGACACCGACCAAGATAATAATGGTGTTCAGGCTGCTGGAAGGATTCAGGAGGCTCCAGGTAAAGGTGATGCCTTCTCCCGGTACCAACATCATCAGCGGACGGACCGTATCCTCGATCTGTTTCAAGATAAAGGACGAGATGGTCCGTGGGATGGCGAGCCCCGACCCGACGCCCACAATGAAGGCGAACGCATAACGTGACAGCCAGGCCGCCTTCGGTACATAGCGCGTGAGCATGAGCAGGCCGATGGCGACGGGAATCAAAAGTGTCCACTCCTTGTTCTCAACAATCGGCTTCCAGATGAGCTGCACGACCACGGTGTCGTAAGTCTTGACGATGGTATAGCCGACAGACACGCCGACGTAGAGATTCTCCGCCAGCTTGAAGAGCGGATTGTCCTTGTACAAAAACGAGAAGATGAAGAGGGTCAACCCCGTCGCCACCCATGCACCGATGATCGTTTCAATCGGCATCGTCCGTTATGCCCCCGCCTGGCCCTGTTGTCGTGCACGGTTGCGTAACGACAGATAGAACAGGTTACAGATGATGACCAGCACGATGATCGCAAGATGGGTGGCCGACTGCGCATCCATGCCGGCGACGGCCTTGCCCTTCTGGCCGATGAGGATTTCGTATTCCGCCGCGCCCCGCAGGCCGCCGATCAGGCCGTTGATCTGCCCGCTGCGCAACAACGGATACAGCCCGGGCGCCATGACGCCCGTGCAGCCGCCGGCAAGTTCGAACTTGTATTTGTCCTTGCCGAAGACATACCAGGCTTCAACACCGGGATTGCCGGCGCCCAGGCTGACGGCATAACTCACATCACGCAAGCTGCCGATGCCTTGGAGCACCGGCAGGCCCTTCGTGGGTTTGCCGTTGTAGTCGGCTGGGAAAGCCTCATAGAGGTCCTGCCCCATGTTGATGATGACGGCGGTCCCCCCTGGGCTCCAGCCGAGGAACACATAATCCTTTCCACTCTCCTTGCCCATCTCGCGGGCGACCTGCGTGACGACCTGGTCCGCCATGCCGGTGCCGGAGACCCAGAGCGTCATCGCGATCACGCGGAGATTCTTCCTGAAGGCATGACGTAGCAGCGAAATCGCTTGGGGATAGAGCTCAGGCTTCGAGGCCGGATCGAAATCCAGCGAGAGCAGAAACACGGACCCCTCAGGGAGCGACTCGATGTAGTCGTACACACCGCGGACCTCCGGCGAAATCTTAATCGGCAAACCAACTGGGTAGAGCAGCGGGAGAAGCGTACAGAGGCCGATCACCAGAAAGATGATCCGCCGGTCGATCTTCAGCATGCGTTCAGCGAAGGTCACTTTGTTTCCGCATAAAACGTGAAAGGTGAAACGTGAAAGGTCAGACGGGAGACGTAAACCGTTTCAAGAGAGGCCAAGGACCCGGACAAGTTCCTTCGTTTTACGTCTAACGTTTCACGTTTCACGTTATTCCTTTCCGCCTCCCAGATACGACCGTTCCATGCTGAAGATAATCTTGATGGAGAGCGCGACCGTACCGAGGCTGACGCCGATCAGGATCGCGCGCCGCACCGACGCATTCAGCACGTTCAAGATCCACTGAGACAGGTCGCCGCTGAGCGGGACCAGATATTCTCCGAGCGGGACGCGGCCCATCATGACGATCATCGCCGCAATGAGCAACACCGCCGCCTCGCGACTCCGCGCGCGAAACGACCGATAGGCTGCCGAGGCGATGAAGAACGCGAGGATGGCGAACATCGTTCCCTGCAGCGGGACCATCATGAAGTTATAGATCCACCCAAAGGCCGTCATGGTGCCGTCGACTGCTTCCTTGCCGTTCGCCCACAGGCCGACCGCAATGGTGCCCAGCATGCTGACATAGAGGACGAAACTATAGCCCCATCCCGCTTCTTTGCGCCGGATCTTGATGGCATGGACGTGGAACAGGCTGCTGACGCCCAGCACCAGCGCAAACCCGCCGATGATCTGGAGCCACTTGGTGACGGAGGTCAGCATCTGCTCCGATGCCGGGTGCGGCACATAGTATTGCGCCGCGAACACAATGCCGGTGATGAGTGTGATCAGGAGCGGGACCTGTCGGCGGAGAAAGATCACTTCACGTCCTTGAACAGATCCAGAAATAATTGCGGCCACTGCGCGTCGAGCATGACCCCGAGGGTGGCCAGTATGGTCCCGATGCCAAGGACGCCGAGGATGAGCGCCTTGCCGATGTCCTGTCCACGCAGCGTGCCGACCTGAACCGGTTCTCTGGAGAGATAGGCGCTGGCGGCGTAGAGCTCCTCCCCGATCAAGGTGTAATCGCAGGTGGTGACGAAGAACGGGAGCTGGTGATCGGAGTCCGTCCCGGCGATTTGGATCGCGCCGGTGCTCGCGCCCGTTTCAGTCAACAGCAATGCCTCGGCAAAGTACGCCCCCATAAAGAAATTCGCTGCCGGCTTTTTGCGCAGCATGATGCCGTCCACTGCCGCGGTGTAGCTGAATTGATCCGACGTAATGAAGAAATTCGAATCGTCCTTGTAGAGATCTGGCTTGCCTGCTTCCAGGTAGGCCTGTTTTGTAATTTCCTGGCAGACGGCCATGGTAATCGGATCGCGGTGCGGCACGAGCAAATCGGTCTCATAGGCGGCCGTGCGTTTAGCCACGCGCCCGAGAATGACCGCCGCGGCAATGGTTGAGGGATCACTCATGTCGTGGGCGCCGGTGAGGTAGAGGATCGGCTTGCCCAACTCGGTCGCGCGGCCGATGGCCTCATCCACAGCATCGAGGCCGGGAATGCGCCGGAGGAAGATCTCCCTCTTTCTGGCTGTACTGATGGCGTAGAACACGATGCCGCCGAACAGGAGCGCCAGCAACAGATTATTTACCTGATTCCAGTTCATCCAGTTCGGTTGTGGCGTCGCCTGCACCGGCGTGGCGATTCCACGATCGTCATTCTGCACGGCAGCCACGGTGATGGTGTAGGCGGTCCCGTCCTTGAGCTCGACCCCCCTCCCATTCCTCAGCGTGAACTGGTGCTGATCTCCAGTCGTCGGCCTCGTCCACCAGGGCCACTTGGATTCACGGACATAGTGTTGATTCGCGGGGAACTCCGCCACGACTTTCATCGCAGCCGGATCCGGCGCCGCCGTTCCCTCGCTGAGCAAGACCTGATACCTGGCTGCGGCACTATCGTAGGGAGCGGGCGACCAGAGCACAGTCAGGCTGCCGCCTCCATCGCTCGGTGTATCGAACGCACGAACATCTTGAGGTGGGAGGAGTGCAGTTTGAGCAAACGCGGGTGAAACTAACAAATAAAGAAGCGCCGCTACGGGCAGGACCGCCAGGCACGATAGATAGCCCATGCCTCGTTTCACGTTTACCGTTTCACGTTTCACGCGCACTAGACTCCTTCAATCAATTCAATATTCGCGCGCGGGATCATGACCGTGCTGCTGTCGGCAAAGCGTACTTCCATCACGCGCACGTCACTCTCGGTCGGAATCTTCTGGAGATCGGACGGCAGACTCGCGACTTCGCCGATCTTTCCAAACAATGGGTCTCGAATGATGCGAACCTGGTCGCCGATCCGGATGCCTTCCCGTTGCGGAACGGTCGCCGCGCCGTGATCGACGGATGCGCCTGCCCCTTTGGGAATGATGATCTCCGGCCGAATGACGCCGGCACGAATTTGCGTGGCGCCTGAAATCGAGGCCGGTTGTCCTGCATGAGCGGAGAGAAGCGCGAATGTTTTGCCGGCCATGGGGATGGCACCGAACCCTTCGGTGAGAATCAGGGTGAAGCCGACCTGTTCCGTGCCCGTGATGGCCACGCCAAGGTCATAGCCCAGAAGTGCGCGCAAATCCTTATCATGAATGCCGCCGATCACCAACCCCGCAACCCCCACCTCTTTCGCTCGAGCCAGCGCGTCTGAAGAGATGAAGGAGCCGCCCACGACGACCTTGCCTTTCATGTCCGTGGTAAGGTGACGAGGCGTGAGCGCTTCGTCCGGCGACGTCACCGCGATCACGATCTCGCCCCAGGTTTCACCGCCGATGCCGAAGATGCCCTGCACCAGACTGCAATCCGTTTCAACCACGACGCCTTGCTGCGGAATCACCTCGACAATGCGCCCGTCGACATAGCTCAACAACTCCAGCACACGCGGCGGCTCTCGCAACAACACCTGCCCCGTGACAGAAGAAACGGATTCCACGACGCCGGTAATTGGCGAGAGGACTTCCGTCTTCAGCCACTTGATGAGCGGTTTGTTCTCGGCCAGAATCTCGTCCTTCTGCACCGGATCGCCGGCCTTCTTGATCAAATACTCATGGATCTCATCCGGCGCCACGCCCAATTGATTGGCGAGATTCAGGGGATAGACCTTCCCAGGCAATTCCGCACGAGCCACAGCCTGATTCGCGCGCACGGTCTCCCCGGTTGTGACCAGCACACTGCCAGGCAGCGACAACATCCGTTGACGACGGACCACAGCCTGCTCTGTGACGGTTAAACCTGGGGTGTAGGAATGGGCCATACTCTAAAATCTAAGAGCTAATAGCTGATGGCATATGGCTAATGGCCTGAAATCAAGAGCTGATGCCTAATGGCTCAAAGGTGATGGATTGACATGCCAACTTGTTAGCACGTACCATTTCCCATCTGTCTCTTGCTATAAGCCATACGCTATCAGCTCCCCTTCGGGTAAAGATCCACCGCCTGATACCATTTCGCGAGCGATGCCACTCTGGCCGCGTGGTCGGTCGGCAACTGCAACGGACGCCCGCGCCCATCGAGCAAGAGTCCCACCACACCGCCTTGCACCTCTCGTGTGATCGCGACTCCCGCCCCTGCCCCGAGGTTCACCTGTTTCGCCGGCTGGATTGTGATCGAGGCCTTCTGCCCGCTGGCCAATGGAACCAGCCGCAGGTCGCCGAACGAGAGTGGCCCCTTGTCCACTCGACCATCCGGAAAGGTGATGGCATAGTCCGCGCACCGTTCCCCTTCCTTCCCCTGCCCGATCGGCGCAACACAAGTCCCCAAGTAGACCATGCAATCACGGACGAAGACATCGGTCGCCGCCTTCTCATTGATTGTCGAGAGCACGCCGAGATGCGGCATCATGAAGATGCTATCCACCGAAAGCCTCGTCACCCCGAGCGGTTCATAGGCATCCACCATCATCAGCATCGATTGCACGCGGCGCGGCGCATGGGACAGAATCCCGCCGCTCCCGACGATTAAATCGAGCTTGAGCATGTCGATCAGCGTCTTGCCGGACTGTTGCTGCTCGAACACATCCGAGATCGTGCGCTCCTGCTGCACCCCCTTGAGGGCCGTCGCAAGGGATTTGTGATGGATCAAGGCGAGCCGGAGCGCCTCGCGGGCGATCGCATGTTCGATCTGCAGCTCGTCGATTGTCTGAGGGATCGTCGTTGGCCGGACCATTTTGTTCTTGATCCGGTTGCGGAGCGTCTGTTCGTCGATCGTGAACGGCACCCAGCGCATGATATTGGCGAGCCCTGCCTCCGCCAGCACATTGGAAATACTGTACGACATTCCGAGGTTCGCACTGACAGTTCGATTGAAGAGTCCTTCAAAGACCGAGAACACGTCCGTGGTCGCACCGCCGATATCCACCCCGATCAAGTTCAGATGCTCCCGCTTGGCGATCGTTTCCATGATCACGCCGACCGCCGCCGGCGTCGGCATGATCGGCGCACCGGCCATCTCGATCAGCTTCTTGTATCCCGGCGCTTGCTGCATGACATGTTCGAGAAACAGGTCGTGAATTTTGTTCCGCGCAGGCGCGAGGTTCTCCCGTTCCAAAACCGGACGAATGTTATCAGTCAGCACCAGCGCGGTTTTTTCGCCCAGGATCTTCTTCACTTGAGGCTGCGCGTCTTTGTTTCCCGCGTAAATCAACGGGAGCTTGTAGGTCGCCCCGAATCGGGGACGTGGCTCCGCCGCCGAGATGTACTCCGCCATCTCGACCACATGGGTGACCGCGCCACCGTCCGTCCCGCCGGACATCAAGATCATGTCCGGCCGTATCGTACGAATGCGCTCGATCTTTTCATGCGGCAACCGGCCATCGTTCGACGCGAGCACGTCAATGACAATCGCGCCCGCCCCGAGCGCGGCCCGTTGCGCGCTTTCACCCGTCATATTTTGCACTACCCCGGTCACCATCATTTGCAACCCGCCGCCCGCACTACTGGTAGAAATATAGATATCCACGCCCGTTTTCGGATCACCATGAGCCGCACGATTGGGCGTGAGAATCTTGTCCCCGGCGAGGATTTTCCGGCCGGAGAGTTCTTCAATTTCCGCAATCGCGTTCAGCACCCCGCGCGTCACATCTTCGAACGGCGCTTCCACCGTCGTCGGCGCTTCACCGCGATAGGTTTGCCGGTATTCATCGCCGACCTTTTCGATCAGAATGGCTTTGGTCGTGGTGCTGCCACAGTCGGTGGCGACAATGACATTGAGAGGATGGATGAGCACCGGCTTGATGGGTGCTGGACTCGGCACACTCATCGAGCGGAGGCTCCTTGAGGAGCCTGGGGGGCAGACTTCGTGTCAATGATCGTGATGAGACGGGAGATCGTCTCGCGTCGTTCAAGCAACCGAGCCACTTGCTCGACTTCCTTCGCGTTAAACGCCCATTCGACGATCGGGGTCAGGAAATACAGCGCCTGACTGCCGAGAAAGTTCATGGGACCGAGAGATTCAAGAAATACAGTGGCAGGAGCAGTCATGCCCCGTTTCACCACCGCATCAGCCACCCGTTCAAGCAGCGCGAGGTCTTCAATCGTGAACACCTCGGCCCCGGATTTGGTCGAAAAGGCATGGGAAAGTTCCGCCCGGACCTTATCCCATTTTTCCGCCAATGATGCCTTGGAGAAAGAAGTCATAACTGTGTGGAAAGGCAGTCAAAATCGACTATCGAGCGGCATTATATGGAGGGGATGGGGAGGAGTCAATGAAGGCGGGGAGGGGATGGAGCCTGATGATCTTCTGTGCTCGCGCAACGCGCGGCCTCCGAAGGATGGGGAGGGAGCGGCTAGGTGCCCTTCTTGCTCGCAGAACGCGCACGGTGAAACTGTGCTCGTTCGATGCGCGCAGTAAAGGGCAGCCTCGGCCACTCCCCTAATGAGAGGTAGAGAGGATTGGAAGGCCCTCGCCCGGGCTAATGGCACGTCTCGGCGTGCCAGTGGGTGGGCGGGTGAGAAAGCCGCGCGCAGTGGAAGATCAATCAGCCCCCATCCCTGAAGAGAGAACGAGCAAGCTTGGAGGGATCATCGTAACCTCGCTCGACGGCCGCAGTCAAAAGCTCCTCACACCCTTGCTTGGCTGGGCATTGAACTGGAGAAGGGAGTACGAGTGGATGCGCGCAGTGAAGGATAGTCTGCCCACTCCCTATGGAGAATTAACGGGCCTCGTTCGACGGCCGCACGTAGACCAACATGGGCGCCCTTCCAAGTGAGGAAAAGTAAGCGAGCTTGGAAGGATCAATTAGATGGATGACGGTCGCTCGACGCGCGCACTCGAGGATCGGCAAGCTCTCCTCACTCTCTTCGCCCACGCTTCTCATTCCTCGCGCGAAAATCAGCAGCCTGCTAATACCCCCGCCCGGTGCTGCCACCGCGTCCCATCCGATCCAGCGGAAGCGCCTCGTATCGTGCCTTTAGGTCTTGATGCTCGTTGAGATACCCCTTGATCGCCGCCTCATCGGCAAAGACCTCCGGGCTGCGCTTTCGATACTCCTCGACCGTCAGATCATACTTCGCCAAAAGCTTGCCGAGTTTCGCGTGGATGTCCGCGCCCATTTCCTTCATCTGCTCAGGCGACGGCTGCTGCCCTTCCTTGTACCGCTCTCCACCCTGAAAGTAGTTCATCATCATCTCGCCGATATCGATGCGGGCCTTCACGAACTTTTCCACCTCAGCCGGTTCTGACGCAAGGCCGGCACCAGCGAACAGGACGACACCCAACGAGATTCCGATAATGCAACGCGTCAGATTCATGGCCATGATTCCCTCTCAAAAGTATGGGTAAGACATTTGTTCTGCAGAATACTGCCTATCATATCATCCCGGGCAGACAAAAATGGATGGGGAAGGAGCGGCCAGGCGCCCTTCTTGCTCGCAGAGCCCACACGATGAAGCAGTGGTAGCTCGATGCGCGCAGTAAAGGGCAGCCTCGGCCACTCCTCCAGAGAGAGGTAGAGAGAATTGGAAGACCCTCGTTGGATACGCGCAGTGGGAGACCCTCTAGCCCGCCCTCAATGGAGAAGATAGAAGGGCGGTGGTCGCTCGATGCGTGCAGTTGGGAATCCACCAGACCCACCTCGTTTGGCCAGTGTCGCATGTCTCGCTCAAAGAAATTATGCGCGCAGTGAAGGCTATGCTGGCGACTCCCTTTGGAGAGGTTATAAAAAGATGTCAGAAGAGATCTAACGCGTAAATGGTGGCTAGCACCGCTCTTCTCTCCCTGCCTACCACCCTCTGGCATCAGTGCATGTGGGACAGAAACGGTTCCTGCCGTCATCTTATTCTCGTCACGTAGCAGTTCCGATTGCACGGCGCGAGGTCATGCAATAACCCCTGTATTTCACCCCTTTATCTGGTCTATCTGATCTGATGTGATTCATTTGATCCGTTCATTGGACCACATGAACCAGATAAACCAACACAACCAGAGAAACCAAGTACGCCCATGTCGGTGGGCAAGGATCAGACTGACCGGGTAATTCGCCGATTGGTTCGCTATAGCAGACGTGTGTGTGGTAGAGTGTTGAGTATATGCTGAACCATGGGTATGATCCTATCCCTCGCGTCTCGTTCCGTGCTGACGGCGCCCCACGGGATCATTTGTATAGCTCCGCTGTTCCTCCGTCAACGACATGCTGACTCATTTCGTGCTCGATTCGAGGCCACTCGCAGAGGATAGGTGCTTCGACTAGTGATTCTTCACTCCATAACGAATTACAGGGAGAGACCATGACCATGAATACCGCGAAACCCATGAAGCCCGTGCAGCCACGAACAGCCACGGCCTGGGTCCGCATTCCTGACGGCACGAAGGTCAAGCACCGGCATGAAGGACATGTCGGATTCATCGATGGGCTCACCGAGATCGTCAGCGGACCCAACCGGAATCCGGACGGGAAGACGCAATATCGTATGAATATCGGGGCACCGGATCGACAGCTCGTGACCGAGGGCGACTTATCTATTTTGATCGACGATGAAGAGCTCGTCATCATGCTTCGACAGAAGGCACCTTATCGCCGCGCTGTCACACAATCGCTGCACAGCGTGCTGGCGCCGGATCGTTTCGTCAAGCCGGCCTAGCAGCAGGCCGCAACGCGCGAAACAAGCGGGGCTGGTTGATCTGGCTCATCTGGTTAGTTTCGTTCAACCAAAAAACCAAACAGACCAGACAAACCAAATAACGGTCTTCGTATGCTGGAGGGCTTTTTCAGCATCCTGCTCGAGTCGGAGGTAACCATGAAAGAAACCTGCTACTCCAAAGGACAGAAAGTTATCTTGGTCACCAACCAGATCAAGAATGGTAAATGGTTGTGTAAGTTTTCGATTCCGGGGATCAGCCATCTTGACAGCGGCCTGCACGGCCAGGATTTGTCGAAAGGCTACAAGACGGAATGGGAAGCGAGAACCAACGCGTTTCAGCGCGCCAAGTTGCTGCTGGATGGGCCACAGGACATGACGCAGGGGCACCTTCTGGAGAGAGCCTAAGAAACGGCTCTCGGGTCGTTGGTGCTGGACAGAAGAGCGACCTTTTCAGCATCCTGTCCGCACTGATCGTCACAAATCATGCACGCAGGCACTGAATTTCAGGCTGTAAGCCCGCATTATTCACGGGGGTTCGTGACGAAACTGCCGAGACGCCACGCGAGACGGGCGCGCGGAGCCGCGAGGGAAGGAAGCATACTTGAAACAGTATGTTGACCGACTGAGCGGCGAGCCCGCCCGCCGTCAGGCTTGGCGCAGCGGCGTATCGGCGGTTGCAGTAGAAGCCTTCGTGAATTATGCGGGCTACGCCCAGGTCCGGTGGACTTCGCTGACGTGCTCCATCCCGCCCAGGGCGCTAATTTCCCACCGGACATCGTCCGGGATTGAGACCACTCGCAACTCTGCGCCATGGCCATTGGCAGCCCCACCGAGTTCCTCCACGACTTGGGCCAATTTCAGGTCATCGCGCGGGATCAGCTTTCCGCACTGATTGAGGCTCGGTTCTCTCGGCGTCGCCGCTTCGGGCCAGTAGGCTCCGAGATCTGTTTCCTTGATCGCGTCCTGCTGGCCCAGCTCACGCAATCTTAGAAATGCCTCGTGACTCACGCAAAACTTGTCGTAGCTCTTATTGATCACAATCTTTTTCATGGGCTGATCCTTTCCTCTCCCTCGTTAGGGTTCTCGATGTGGCGCGCTTCATGAAGGACTACGTATCAGATACCCTCGCCATACGCGATTAGCCTCCGCCGTTCGTCAGGCCACCTTTACCGGGTCTGTATACTTACTAGTATAGTTCCCTGACCAATGGGAATAGCGTCGGTTGGCCCAGGTGTCGACCTCGCCATTCTGGGTTGGGCCATAGCGCTTCGCCAGTACGGACGTGAACGTGTTCAGACTGCCCTCGATCTCCAGAAGATCCGCATCCGTGATCTTCTCCCACTTCGCTTTAAGTGGCGCCTTGAGTTGGATCCAAAACGCTTTGAATTGCTCTTGATTCATTTGGCACTCCTTTCTCGCGTGACTGGTTACAAACGTAGACAGAGGCTGACCGATGCGTCCCGTCGGTTGGACACAACTACTGCGCTCATCAGAGACAGCAGTAGTGTGCCACAGAACGTGCGGCAACCAATAGGCACTCTGGCGTAGAAGCGGCGGAGACCGGAGAATCAGACGCACGGGAACGTGGGAGGGAGTGCTGTGCGAGAGATGGGACAGTCGGCGTGGCTCAGTACGTCATACCCACTCTACAGAGCACGGAGGGAAGAGTCAATGCGAGGGAGACAGGAGCCGGCTGTAACGACTGGATATCATGGGGCAATAATTATTCTGTCTGGCCAGTCATCGGCAGAGGGGAGACACACCTTGGGGAGAAGAGTCGGAATCTCGCTTCGTTTCGTTCTTTGCTGCGATTTCCCGGCGCAGCTGTTAGCAGGATGCTGAAAAAGTCCGCCAGCCTGTCTTGTTCATTTGGTCTGTTCGGTCTGTCTGGTTTGTTTGGTTGCATGAGACTAACCAGATGGACCAGACAGACCGGGCTTGCCCAGACGTGCGGACTATTGAGTTTCCACCGTGCCACAATAGTTTTTCCGCAGCCTGTTGCAGGTCATCATCCACGCTCGCGCTGGGTTCTTTGCCGAGATGATGACTCAACGAAGATCCGCGAAGACGAAGCCGTCTCGTGTGACGATCTCACCGGTTTGAATTGGCACAGAATGGCGGAACATGGGGCCGGCATAGGCGAAGGTGTGAAACTCGCCACGTTCTCCGCAAGGATCGGCACTTGCGGGCAGATCCGCCAGCAACGCGTCATCGAACTCGCGTCCCACGAAGGATGCGGGAATCTGTTTCGGGTCCACGCAGGTGATACGTGCTCGGAGGCCCGCCGAGACCATCTCGCGCGCAAGGAGCATCGTAGACAAGCCCCAGATCGGAAAGAGCGGCGTCAGACCGGTTCCCGCGAGTTGCGTTTCCCGGTACCGGCGCACCTCCTCCAGAAAGAGATCGCCGAACGCCATCACACTCAAACCGGCGGCAAGCGCTCTTTGTATCGCCGTTTCCATGGCCATTTCATATTGTTGATTGCTGCAGGGGCTGGGGGTCGGCACGGTCCACAGGGGTAATCCCACCGCCTCTGCCTGCGCCTGAAGCAGCGCCACACGCACCGCGTGCATGACGACACGGTCGTGCACTTCATTGATTGTCGTCAGGAGTCCGACAACTTCTACTTCCTGCCGCTGACGCAGCACGTGGAGCGTCCAGGCGCTGTCCTTCCCACTACTCCAACAGAGAATCGCTTTCGGGATGCGGCTCATCTCCCCTCTCTCATCGTTTCCTCGATCACGAGAACCCCACCTGTGCCGAGCGGTGTGTACTACCTAGCAGGCTGCAGAACAACCATTTCGGCACGCGAGAACTTCGAAGGTCTGCACGTGTGGCGCAATGCAAGAACACTCTTGCAGGATGCTCAAAATGTCCGTCCAGCAAGGCCGCAGCAAGTGAAGGCCCGAGGCGTACCCTCTGGGGTACGTTGAGGGTCTGAACGATGCGAGAACGCCGCTGGCGGACTTTTTCAGCACCCTGCTCAGACATCTGGAATCTGCCAGTCAATCGAAGGTAACCCGACATCGGCAAGATCTCGGTTGATGTGCGAAAAGCACCGGCATCCGAAAAACTTTCTGACTGATAAGGGCGACGGGTGTGCAGATGCGATGACGGTATGGTGCGATTGCGTGATCAACGACCGCTTCCTCTGTGCGTGACGTCCCCACAGGACAAAGACCACGCGCGACTGCTTCGCCGCAACCAGTTCGATAATACGATCGGTGAATCGCTCCCAGCCTCGCCCCTGATGCGAATGGGCCTTGTGCGCCCGGACCGTGAGGACCGTGTTGAGCATGAGGACGCCCTGTCGAGCCCAGGGTTCCAGATAGCCATTATTAGGGCCCGGGTATCCAAGGTCTTCATGGAGTTCCCGATAGACATTTCGCAACGAAAGGGGCAGAGGCCGAACGGTCGGCTGCACGGAGAAACAGAGGCCATGGGCATGACCAGGAGTCGGATAGGGATCCTGGCCAACGAGCAGCACACGGACCCGGTCATACGATGTGGAGGCTAATGCGTTAAAGATGTCCTTGCGGGCCGGCAGGATCGACTGCCCACCGGCAAGTTCTTTTTCAAGAAACGCATCAAGCGCGCGATAATAGGGCTTGCGCGTCTCCGCGCGGAGCAAGGATCGCCAGCCTTGAGGAATGGAAGGCAGCATGAGAGAAACTGATACCACAGAGCCGGCTGTAATACTCCCCCAAAAAACAAATAACCTAAGTTCTGGCACTCCCCCTTACCGCCGGCGTTTCTACTTCGAATATGCATCCGCGGAGTTCCGTTCAAGCGCAGCTTCCAACGGAACGAGCACTACCTCTCTCCCAATGCTGTCTTGTAAATCCAAAGGTCCGCTTGAGCAAGGCAGCGGGCCATCATCCTTTCCCTTGTCGCCGGTGTGCCAGGGCTCAGCGCGACCTGACACCGCAGGAGCGGGGACCCACCGAGACTCGCTTGGGAAGGAAAGCTGGAACTGACTGAAGCCCTGCGATCGCACGATCGCAGCTGAAGGAATTCCAGAAGGCTTCCGCCCAACGAGTCCGGAAGGGCCGCTCCGAGAGGTGTGGGAGCCGCTGAGACTTGGCACACCGGCTTCCTTCTCAGACACAAGAAAAGGCCCGCTGATCTTTCGATCAGCGGGCCTTTTGAAACCCGGCAGCGTCCTACTTTCCCACTGCCTCACAGCAGCAGTATCATCGGCCTTGGAGGGCTTAACTTCCGTGTTCGGGATGGGAACGGGTGTGGCCCCTCCGGTAAGGCCACCGGGAACATCTTTCAAGTTCTGAGTGCTGAGTTCTGAGTTATCTAATGAGCGCCAACTCAAGACTCAGAACTTATAACTCAAAACTCGCGACGAGCCGTTTGAGGGCTCGTCGCGCAGACCATGTCTATCAGGAGCAAAGATGATGATGTTAAACCGCACGACCGATTAGTACTGGTCAGCTGAAGCCCTCACGGGCCTTTCACACCCAGCCTATCAAACTCGTAGTCTACAAGTGGTCTTTAGGGGGCATACACCCCGGGAGAGCTTATCTTGAGGCACGCTTCTCGCTTAGATGCTTTCAGCGATTATCGCTACCGGACATAGCTACCCGGCACTGCCGCTGGCGCGACAACCGGCAAACCAGAGGTCCGTCCTTCACA
>JBGPVY010000324.1:0-2859 GCA_041491905.1 Nitrospiraceae bacterium
CGCGCTTCGCCAGTGAAGAAAGGCTTCCTCGATAGCCTCGCGTTCGGGGTGGGAGCAGACGGTGCAGAGGCGTTCGTGGCGGGAAGGATCGACGGGCTGCTCGGCGGCTTTGCGCCGGGCGGTAGTGCGCTTGTTCATGTTGGTTCTCCGTTGGGGGCGAATAGCGCCCCGACTGACGCTAACACAGGAGGGGGTCAAGGATTATTAACGAAAGCGGTAAAAATGGTTCAGCTGAACCACTTTTATTGGTACAGGTCTGATTTTGTTGGTACAGGTGCGGGGTAGATTGGGACAGTACGCACAGGTTGGGTCGCGCATTACTTTGGGGCCGGGGTCTCGGGTAGCTCCAGTGGCAAGCTTGCGGATGACTTGAGGCTGGCGATCTGTTGAAGAAGTGCTTTCAGCTCGCTTCCGGGTTCGATGGCTGTGACACCCTCCGAAATGACCCCACCAGAGACGTGTACTGTCGCTAGCCCTTTGACGACGCCAATCACGTATGGACCACCGCGTCGAAACGAGAGCGAGTTGTTCATAATCAGCAGCCGTGGGCTCTGGAGTATCATTGGTGCGCCGCTCAGGCCTGGCACGTTTTGCAGGTCCACGAGATACGCTTTCTCGGGCAGGCTCGGATTAGATTCAGTCGTCCACCAGTTCTCCTCGGTTAGCAGGGCGATTTTTCCGAACTTTTTCACTGTGTAGTTCTTCTTCTGCCCGGAGTAGCCAAACAGGTATCCGATCGTGAAAACATCGGTGCCCTCCTCCACCTGCCGGGCGTTCATGCTCTTCTGATCGAGCACGTATTGGTACGGAATAACATTCGGGTCCGTGTCAGGAACCTGTCGGAACACGATTCCTGCTATGTCAACCTCGGGTTTCTGACTGAGGAAGGAATTTTGTTCTCTCCCGTCCCACTTCAGAGGGATTGTCCGGCACGTGAAGCGGGTGTTATCGGCCCGGTTCAACCTGACGACGATTCGGTCCTTGCCGGTCACGACATGCTTCGCTGTAATCAAAATGTTGAGGGCCTCCCATCTTTCCTTGTCAAGCGAGGCCCCTTTCTTCGGGATTCCGACGAGGAAGCCTGTTCCAGCTGGAAGAAGGGTTTGACCGGGAGCCTGTTCAGCACAGGGGTCCGATAAGCCGTCGAAGTTGTAGATGAAGAGCACAGCCTCTTGAAGATTATGGAGGCCCTCTTGCTCTTGAGCAGTTGCGGTTCCAACTCCCGCGGTAATGAGAAGTGTTCCGACGACTAGAGCGCGCCCGAATGTCCCCTTCATTTCTTTTCCCCCTTCTCCTTGGAACGGAGACGTTAAGAAATCTTGCAAGGCGATTGTTTTATTGGAGGATATCACTTCTGCAGATGGCCGGATGGATGCCGTAAGCAGTCATGGCGGGTGAGGACGGGCGCAGCAACGAAAGATGCCGCACGAAACCCAATGCGGCGCCCCCTGACTTCAAGTTGAAGGCGCAGGTATAATGATATAAGGTAACTCTGATGAAGGTTCCTCAATGTGACGTCCTGCCCCCAGATGCAGGAGCGGCTAGTTCAGAGTATCTACACTGACATGGAATCCAGTGGAAACCGTTGGTACAGTCATCCCCTCGTCAACGTTCTCAGTTTGGCGATCGGGGTCGTTGGAATTCTCCTAGCATCCTTTTTCTATTTGAAATCGAAAGCGTCCCGCGAGCCTTATTTCTATTTGGAGCCGGAGCGAACAATTCTCGTGAATCGCGACCTCGCGATTGGGCAGAAACTCGCAGTGTCGTACGACGGCTATACCGGCGCTACTGGCGACATCACAGCAGTGCAATGCTATTTTTGGAATGCGGGAGGCACGCCTATCCACAGCCAGGATGTCCTCGAACCAATAGCAGTCGCATTACCAGTCGGCAATGAGATTCTGGAAGCGGCTGTTATTAGGCAATCGCGCCCGAGCATCGTCGATTTCCGCGTGACTTCAGAGGTCGGGGGAGACGGGAAGCGGACAAATACAGCTTCCATTCGATTCAAGATCCTCGAAAAGGGCGACGGCGCATCTCTGCAAATCGTATATGCGGGAGGGCCCGAAGTCCCGATCCAATTCAGTGGAGCAATCGAGGGAGCAGCAATCCAGCAACTCAAAAAGCCAGGCGAAGAGTCAGCTCTCAAACACGTCAGATTAGATAGATGGCGGATAGTCACCACTATTATGGGGCTGTCTGGTTTAATATTTATTCCGGTTTCGATTTTCCTCTTCCGGCTGCGGGAGAGGCTTACTGCCGACATTCCTATCGGTTTGGCAATTAGGAGTTCGTTCCATATTTTTGCTCATAGTGGCATTTGGGAATTGATCTTCTTTTTTCTTCTGGGCGGTGTCATGAGTGCTTACATTCCGCTGCTCCTACATCCAGGCGTGCCGCCTACCTTAACCCCCCACTGATCTTGGGTTGGCCGGCAACGATCTGCTCAGTCGGTGTTTTGCCGCCATTGTCACGACTCCTACCTGGCAGGTGCAACCGGAGCGTGTTGAGTGTGGGCGAGCCTGTGCAGAACCAGCGAGTGGCGCAAGCTTTGGATTCGTTTTCAGCGGCCGAGGTACGACGGAGCGGAAAAGCGGAAAACACGCGCGGGTGCCCTTCGTACCTCAGCGTAAAAGGCAGCGCGTTAGGAAATTGGGTAGTGGGTCAGTTTCCGATTCCGCGTTAATCAGGCAAGTGCGTTATTTCCGAATGTGCTCTGACTCGGGAGCTATTTCTAGATACGTGGCGACGGTCGGTGCATAGCAGCCATCAAGGGCATCAGGTCAATGAGAGTTCAGGCGCAAGTGTGATCAGGAATCGCTACTCGGGCAGTCCGAGACGATGCATGAGGTCTGCGTA
>JBGPVY010000307.1:0-3126 GCA_041491905.1 Nitrospiraceae bacterium
CGATCCGGAGAAAGAAGCGCTGATCTTTCAGTATTCGATCGGCGACAAACCGGTTCCTCGTGGTACGGGCATTGCCTGGGACAAAGGCATTTCCGGCGCCGTCTTCCAATCCGGGGAGGCCCGGATTACGAACCAGGTCAACCAGGATGCGACCCATCTTCACTCCATCGATCAGACGACGGGCTTCGTTACCCACGACATGATCACGGTGCCGCTGCGGCGCTGGAGAGGAGAACCAATCGGCGTCTTGAACGTGCTGAACAAACGCGACGGGCCGCTCACGAACCAGGATCTCGGACTCCTCACGATCATTTCCGCATTCGCCGCGCTGGCGATCCAGCAGGCCAAGCAATTCGAGGACGCCAAGAAAGCTGAAATGGTGACGCTGCTCGGCGACATCGGCCATGACCTGAAGAATCTGCTGACACCGGTGCAGACGGGTGTTGAATTATTGCGTGATGTCGTGAATGACCTGTTCGGCGCTATGAACAGTGCGGAGCTGACTCACAATAAGACCAACAAGAAGATCTGCGATGAGTCAGTCGAGATAGCTCAGAATGGCGTCAGGCGCCTACATGATCGCGTCAAAGACATGGCCGACTGCGTCAAAGGCCTGAGCTCACCTCCCGACTTTGCTCTCTGCTCGGTCGGGCCGGTCATCCTCGACGTGTTTCACACGCTGCAGGGCCTGGCACGGGAAAAGCAGATTACCTTGCGGACTGACGGCCTTGAATCGCTGCCGGAATTCCACGCCGACGAGCGGAGGCTCTACAACGCCTTTTACAATCTCATCAATAACGCCATTCCGGAAACGCCGCCAGGAGGCTCGGTCACGGTGCGGGGGCATCTCGATCAGGACACGGGGGGTATTGCGCTCGCTGTGGCAGACACAGGGCGCGGAATGCCTCCCGAGATTCGAGACCGCCTCTTTTCAGCCAAGGCGGTCAGCACCAAGAAGGGCGGCACTGGACTCGGCACAAAAATCGTCAAGGACGTGGTGGACGCGCACAAAGGGAAGATCTGGGTGGAAAGCGAGCCTGGTGTGGGCACGACATTCCATCTCCGCTTTCCCCTCGACCCCAGGAGACCGCATTCTTAATGCGTGTGGGCGTGAGCGAGACCCGCAAGACATGCGCGACAGGCGCGACTCGAAGTTCGGGGTTTGGAGTTCCGAACACTTCAGCCTTCAGTCTTCAGTCTTCAGACCGCCTTAGTCTGAACCTCAACCTTATCATCAGCCCTTGCTGACGGCCTTGTTCACGGCGCCCAATAACTGCTCTTGATTAATAGGTTTCGTGAGGAATGCTACGCCGGCGTCCTTAAACAACTTGGTTGATCTATCCAGCATTTTTGATCCGCTCAGCACAATGATCGGACAGGATGGGAACTGGGATTGCAAATAGGGGATCACGATGATCTCGTTGACCGTCGGCATGCTGAGATCGGTAATAATTGCGCTTAACGGCAGCTTATTGGCTCCTGTTTTCACCATGGTGGCTCCCGCTTCTGGATGTTCGGCTTCGTCCACATCGTACCCGGCCTTCGTTAAGATGAGGCGCACGGATCTTCTCACGTCCGCCTCATCGTCCACGACCAGCAATCTCCCTTTAGCCATGACGTCCTTCCTCCTTTTCCAGGTTAGGCCCTTAGCAGGATGCTGAAAAAGTCCGCCAGCGGCGTTCTCGCGTCGCTCAGAAGCTCAACGTACCGAAGCGTACGCCTTCGCCTCTTCGCTCGCTGCGGCCTTGCTGGGCGGCCTTTTTGAGCATCCTGCACGAGTGTTCTCCCGTTGTGCCGCACGTGCGGACCATCGAAGTTCTCGCGTGCCGAAATAGTTTTTCCGCAGTCTGCTCACCCTCTCTGCGGGGGCAGGGTACCAGGTATACGGAATAAAGATCAATGCCAATCCCCTCAGATGAGGGGATACCTAGTTTGGGGGACTTACTTGGTGATGCTGGTGGGAGATAATTACCATGGTAATACAGCGCCATACGGCCTGTCTCGTTTATTGGTTTGTTTGGTTTGTCTTGTTTATTTGGTTGAACCAGACAAACCAGACAGACCAGATAAGCAGACAGACTGGGCTGGCCCCTTGCTTCTCGGCTGAACACGTGTCACAAGAATCAAACCACGTTCGAACGCTACAAACAGGCCCGACATGACGCCTCCACGACTCTCTGACACCCCATCCCATGAATTGCCCAAACCCGAATCGCAAGAAGCGCTCACGCAGCTCCTTGCCAGACGAGAATTGGAGATTGCCGCTGCGCTGCGAATGTCGGAGGTCTTCTCTCAACATATCACTCTCCAAGACCTGCTGAAACAGGGGCTTCACATCGCGCTGGATGTCGTGAATGCGGAAAATGGCTCCGTGCTGCTGGCCGACACCGACAATCACACCCTCGTGTTTTATCACTCCATCGGTCAAAAACCTGTGACACCGGGCACAGCGGTGCCCTGGTATGAGGGCATCGCCGGAACGGTTTATAGGACGGGAGTGCCTGAAATCGTCCCTGACGCACAGGCCGATCAACGCCATTATAGGAAAGTCGATGAAGCGACCGGCTCCATTACCCATGACATGATTACGATTCCCCTCAAACGTTGGGAGGGTGACCCCATCGGTGTCATTCAGGTCATGAACAAGCGCGGGGTAAAATTCCTCGACCGAGACGACCTGGCGATTCTCACCATTATCTCTGCATTCATCGCTGTAGCGATTGAGCATACACGCTTGGTGGAAGCCGCCAAGCTTGCCGAGGTGGCGAAGTTGATGGGCGACATTACCCACGACATCAAGAATCTCCTCATGCCGATTGTGTGCGGCGCAGGAATCTTACAGACTGAAATCAACGAGCTGCTGGATCGCTTACCCGATATTGAAATCAACCGGGCCAAGGCCAGTCGCGAACTCTGCAACGAAGTGATCGCGATGCTGAAGGACGACGCGCACCGGATTCACGATCGCGTCGCGGAAATCGCGGACGCGGTCAAAGATCTCAGCACCCCGCTTGATTTTTCCGCGTGCGAAGTGGCCGCCGTCGTCAGCAACGTGTTTCGCTCTCTGGGGATTCTTGCCCAGGAAAGACATGTCCGGCTGATCACCGAGAACTTGGAGTTACTCCC